>CALXJY010000021.1 GCA_944388755.1 uncultured Clostridia bacterium
CGATTTTGAATAACTATTTTTGTAATATATGGCAAAATATGGTACAATTAATAAAAAATAATTAGAAAGGAAAAAAAGAATATTTGTATTTAATCATTAAAAGAGCCTCCATTTCAAGGAAAGCTCTTCATTTTTTATTAAAAACCATTATCTAGTAACGAAAAAATCGAAGAATTTCCTATTTTACTTGAATTTTTATTAAATCCATTATATAATAAGGAACATAAAAAAGGAGATGATAACATGAAAGTAAGTAAAGAAGAATTACTACATATAGCTAAACTAGCAGACCTAGAAATAGACGAACAAGAAATTGATAATTATTTATTAAACTTACAAGAAATATTAGATTTTGCAAATATAGTAAATAATGCACCAGTAGAAAATTTAGATATAACAATAGGCGCGAATGAACAAAAAAATGTATTTAGAAAAGATGAAATTGAAATATTTAAAGATAATGAAGCACTATTACAAAATGCACCTGAAAAAGAACAAAATATGTTTAAAATTCCAAAGGTTATAAACTAATTCATAAGGAGGAAAAATAATGGATATTACTGAATTAACAGTACATGAATTACAAGAAAAAATAGAAAAAAAAGAATTAACAATAAAAGATATAATGCAAGCATATATAGATAAAATAGATGAAAAAGAAAAAGATGTACAAGCATTTGTAACAGAACTAAAAGATGAAGCAAAAAAACAAGCAGAAGAAATACAAGATAAAATAGATAAAGGAGAAATAAAAGGAAAATTAGCAGGAATACCAATAGGTATAAAAGATAATATATGTACAAAAGGAATAAAAACAACATGTAGCTCACATATGTTAGAAAACTTTATTTCACCATATAATGCAACAGTCATGGAAAAAATAAATGAACAAAATATGATAAATTTAGGTAAATTAAATATGGATGAGTTTGCAATGGGAGGCTCAACAGAATATTCATATTTTAAGAAAACAAAAAATCCATGGAATTTAAATAAAGTGCCAGGAGGGTCATCAGGAGGAAGTGCTGCAGCAGTATCAGCAAATATGGTTCCATGGGCACTAGGAAGTGATACAGGAGGATCTATAAGACAACCAGCAAGCTTTTGTGGCGTTGTAGGATTAAAACCAACATATGGATTAGTATCAAGATATGGATTAGTAGCATTTGCGTCATCATTAGACCAAATAGGACCTATTGCAAAAGATGTAGAAGATACAGCAATTTTATTAAATATAATTTCAGGACATGACAAAAAAGACACAACATCTGCAAATATTGAGAAAAAAGATTACACATTAAATCTAAAAAAAGATATAAAAGGGAAGAAAATAGGAGTCCCAAAAGAATTTTTTGGAGAAGGAATAAATCTAGAAGTAAAAGAATCATTAGAAAATGCAATCCAAACATATAAGAACTTAGGGGCAGAAATAGAAGAATTTTCTTTAGATATAGCACAATATTCATTAGCAACATATTATATAATCGCATGTGCAGAGGCAAGTTCAAATTTAGGAAGATTTGACGGAATACGTTATGGATATAGAGCAAAAGATTTTAAAAATCTAAAAGAATTATATACAAAATCAAGAAGTGAAGGTTTTGGTGCAGAAGTAAAAAGAAGAATTATATTAGGAACATATGTATTATCATCTGGATATTATGATGCATATTACAAAAAAGCACAACAAGTACGTACATTAGTAATGAATGAATTTAATAAAGCATTTGAAAAATATGATGTAATTTTAACACCAACATCACCAACAGTAGCATTTGATATAGGATCAAAATCCAATAATCCTCTAGAAATGTATTTAGCAGATATATGTACAGTATCAGTAAATATAGCAGGATTACCAGGAATATCAATACCATGTGGAATAGATAAACAAGGAATGCCAATTGGAATGCAATTAGTAGGAAATAAATTTGAAGAAGACAAATTGTTAAATATTGCATATGCTTTTGAGCAAGCTATACAATTTAGAAAAAATTATAAGCCAAACTTTATAAAATAAGAGGCGAAATTGTTAAAAAATATTTAAAAAACAATTTATGCTTTCGGAAAGGAACTAAAATGAATGATTATGAAGTAATAATAGGATTAGAAGTTCATGCAGAATTATCAACAAAAACAAAGATATTTTGCTCATGCCCAACAAGCTTTGGTGCAGAACCAAATACACACACATGTCCAATCTGTATGGCAATGCCAGGAGCTTTGCCAGTACTAAACGAGAAAGTTGTGGAATATGCTGTAAAAGCAGGATTAGCAACAAATTGTGAAATATCAAAAAATAGTAAAAATGATAGAAAAAACTACTTTTATCCAGACCTACCAAAATCATACCAAATCTCACAATATGATAAACCACTTTGTGAACATGGATATGTGGAAATAGATACAAAAGAAGGAAAGAAAAAAATTAGATTATTAAGAATACATATAGAAGAAGATGCAGGAAAACTAAATCATGATGAATTTGCAGGAGGAAGTTTAGTAGACTTAAATAGAGCAGGTGTACCATTAATAGAAATAGTATCAGAACCTGATTTACGAAGCAGTGAAGAAGCAGAACAATATCTAAAAAAATTAAAATCTATATTAGAATATATAGAAGTATCTGACTGCAAAATGCAGGAAGGATCACTAAGAGCTGATGTAAATGTATCTGTAAGGAAAAAAGGAGATACTAAATTTGGTACACGTACAGAAATGAAAAATATGAATTCTTTTAGAAGTATAGTAAGAGCAATAGAATATGAAGCAAATAGACAAATAGATGTATTAGAAGATGGGGGAACAATAGAACAAGAAACACGACGTTGGGATGAAGTATCAGGAAAAACATTTTCGATGAGAGACAAAGAAGATGCTGAAGACTATAGATATTTCCCAGAACCTGATTTAGTTGCAATAAAATTATCAGACGAATATATAGAAAATATAAGAAAAAATTTGCCTGAATTACCTGAAAGCAGAAAAGAACGCTATCTGAATGAATATCACCTATCAGAAAAAGATAGTAATATAATCTCATCATCTAAATATTTAGCAGACTTATTTGAACAAGCTACAAAAATATGTAATAATGCTAAAGCTGTAAACAATTGGATTATATCAGATATATCAAGAATATTAAATGAGACAGAAACAGAACCAATAGAAATACCATTTGATAGTAACCAATTAGCAAAATTAGTAATATTAATAGATAAAGGAGTTATAAGTTCAAGTATTGGAAAAAAAGTTTTAGTAGAACTATTTGAAAACCCTAGAGATCCTGAAGAAATTATAAAAGAAAAAGGCTGGATACAAATTTCAGATGAAGGAGCAATTAAAGAAATAGTAATGAAAATATTAGAAGAAAATCCTCAATCAGTATCAGATTATAAAGCAGGAAAAGATAAAGCTTTAGGATTTTTAGTAGGACAAGCAATGAAACAAACAAAAGGAAAGGCAAATCCTAAAATGTTAAATGAAATGTTTATAGAAGAATTAAAAAAATAACAAATAAGAGACATGGTAGTAATTTATAGATTAAAATACTAGCATGTCTTTTGGTCATTGTATAGGAAAAGTTTTAAATCAAAAACTTACGTGCATTTTTTAGATTTTCAAAGATAACAGTATAAAAAACAAAATTTGGTAAACACTAAACAAAAATAGGATAACAGGGAGTGAAAATCTTTGAAACAATCTAAAAAACTAAATATAAATGGTACATTATTACAAAAGGAACAACTAAAAAATCATCTACAAAAAATAGCAGCAAGTCATAATACAATACAGAAATCATCTAAAGACACATATCCAATACCAAACTTATTAGAAGATTACGAAATAATAACAGAAACATATAAATTGTTAAATGAACACTTAAAATTAAAAATAAATATACACCCAGCAGGAGAATGGTTATTAGACAATTACTATATAATAGAAGAGACAGTAAAACAAATACAAAAAGAATTACCATTAAAAAAATATACAAATTTAGTAGGTATAGCAAATGGTGAATACGCTGGTTTCTCAAGAATATATGTATTATCAGCAGAAATAGTAGCATATACAGAAAACAAAATAGAAAAAGAAAATTTAGAAGAATATTTAAAAAGTTATCAAACAAAAAAGACTCTAAGTATGGAGGAAATTTGGAATATAGGTATTTTCTTACAAATAGCTCTAATACACAATATAAGTGAAATATGTAAAAAAATTGCATCATCACAATTCCAAAAGTATAAAGCAGAAAATATAGCAGAAAGACTAATAGAAAATAAAATAAAACAAGAACAAATATATAAACTAAATACACAAATATTAAAAAAAGAAATCAAACAAGATGTGAGATATCCATTTATAGAATATATGTCATATATTTTAAAACGTTATGGAAAAAAAGGAATTAGTTATCAAAATGCATTAGAAGAAATAGTAGAAAAATTAGGACTTACAGTATCAGACATAATACAAAAAGAACATTTTGATATAGCAATACAAAAAGTACTAATAGGAAACAGCATAACAAGTTTAAAAACAATACAAAGAATCAACTTTTTAGAAATTTTTGAAAAAATAAATGGAGTAGAAGATATTTTAAAACAAGATCCATCAAATATATACTCACAGATGGATTATAATACAAAAGAATATTACAGAAATAAAATTAAAGAAATATCAAAAAGAACTAAAATATCAGAAATATATATAGCAAACCAAATATTAGAATTGGCAAAAAAAGCTGAAGGAAAAAAAGCACATATAGGCTATTATCTAATAGACAACGGAATAGATGAAACATATGAAAAACTAAAATTCAACAACAAAAAAACGATAAAACCTGAGACAAAAGTAAAAGAATATATAGCACTAATAGTTATAATTACAATTTTATTATCAATTTTTATATCATATTTAATAAACACAAAAATACAAAATAAATTAGTATCAATAATAACATTTATAATTTTCTTGTTACCAATAAGTGAATTAGTAGTTCAAGTAATCCAAAGCATTTTAAACAAAACAGTAAAACCAAAAATAATTCCGAAACTAGATTATTCAAAAGGAATTCCAAAAGATAAAGCAACGATTGTTGTAATACCAACAATAATAAAAAGTAAACAAAAAGTTAGAGAATTAATAAAAAAATTAGAAATATATTACATTGCAAATAAATCAGAAAACTTGTATTTTGCATTATTAGGAGATTGCTCAGAAAGTAGCCAAAAAGAAGAGCCATTTGATAAAGAAGTAATAGAAGAAGGAAAAAAACAAATCCAATTACTAAATGAAAAATACAAAAATAAATTCCCAATATTTCATTTTTTATATAGAAAAAGAGAATGGAGCGAAAAAGAAGGAAGCTATCTAGGTTGGGAAAGAAAAAGAGGATTGCTAAATCAATTTAATGAATATTTATTAGGAAATATAAAAGACATCTTTTTATGTAATACAATAGAAATATATAAAAACGAAAATAATAAAGACAATGAATTACCAAAAATAAAATATGTAATTACATTAGATGCAGACACAGACCTAACTCTAAACACAGCATACGAATTAATAGGAGCAATGTCACATATACTAAATAAACCTGTAATAGATAAAAAGAAAAATATTGTAGTAGAAGGATATGGAATAATGCAACCAAGAGTGGGAATTAACTTAGACATTAGTTTAAAAACAACATTCACAAAAATATTTGCAGGAGCTGGAGGAATAGATTGTTATACAAATGCAATATCAGATATTTACCAAGATAATTTTAAAGAAGGAATTTTTACAGGTAAAGGTATTTATGACTTAGAGGTATTTTCTAAAGTTTTAAATAAAGAACTTCCAGAAAATACAATATTAAGTCATGATTTATTAGAAGGATGTTATTTAAGATGTGGTTTAGTAACAGACATATTAATAATGGATGGATATCCAACTAAATATATAAGTTTTATGGCTAGACTCTCAAGATGGATTAGAGGAGATTGGCAGATTACCAAATGGATAAAAAACAAAAAATTAAATTTATTATCAAGATACAAAATACTAGATAATATAAGGAGAAGCTTAATCGAAATTTCCATAATAGTTGCCATGATTTATGTAAATATACTAGCTTACATGCATAAAAATAGCATATCAGACAATATCATATTATTATCACTAATAGTGATAATACCACAAATACTAGAACTAATAAATAAATTAATATTTAAAAAACAAGGAGAACATAAACAAAAAACATATACACAAAAAATAACTGGTACAAAAGGTATTTTAGCAAGAATGGCCATAACACTAGGTTGTTTACCATTTAGAGCATATATATCTTTAAAATCAATATGTAAAACAATATATAGAAAACATATAAGTAAAAAACATATGTTAGAATGGACAACATCAGAAGAAGCAGAAAAACAAGCTAAAAGTGATCTAATCTCATATTATAAACAAATGTTAATAAATGTAATAATTGGAGTAATAGCAATAATAATATTTAAACAAACAAATATATTTAATCTAATACTAGGAATTTTATGGATAATAACACCATTTATAATGTATAAAATAAGCAAAGAGATAAAACCAAAAACAGAAAAAATAACTGATAAAGAAAAAGAATATATAGTAAATATAGCAAAAGAGACCTGGGAATTTTTTGATAAATATTTAAACGAAGAAAACAATTACTTGATAACAGACAATTTTCAAGAAGATAGGAAACAAAAAGTAGTAGATAGAACATCATCAACAAATATAGGATTATCACTATTAGCCATAATTTCTAGTTATGATCTAAAATTTATAAATTTGGAAAAAACACTAAATCTAATAAATAATATAATAAATACAATTTTAGGACTAGAAAAATGGAATGGACATTTGTATAATTGGTATGAAACTAAAACAAAAAAACCGTTAATTCCAAGATATATATCAACAGTAGATAGTGGAAACTTTGTTGGGTATTTATATATAGTAAAAACATTTTTACAAGATATCTATGAAGAACTAGAAGAAAATCCTAATGAATTATATAATAAACAGAAAGAACAAATTAAAAATAATATTATTTATATAACAAAATTAATAGATGAAACAGACTTTTCCAAATTATATAGCAAAGAACATCAGATATTTTCAATAGGATTTAATATAGAAGAAAATAAATTAACAGATTCATTTTATGATTTACTCGCATCTGAAGCTAGGCAAGCAAGTTTTGTAGCAATAGCAAAAAAAGATGTTCCAGCAAAACATTGGAATAGATTAAGTAGAACACTAACAATACTTGGAAAATATAAAGGATTAATATCATGGTCAGGAACATCTTTTGAATATTTAATGCCAAATATAAATATTCCAAAATATAAAGGAAGTTTATTAGATGAGTCAAGTCAATTTATGATAATGAGTCAATTA
The DNA here is from genome assembly GCA_944388755.1 of uncultured Clostridia bacterium. GTDB lineage: Bacteria > Bacillota > Clostridia > TANB77 > CAG-508 > CAG-269. The sequence goes on from CALXJY010000021.1 coordinate 7,432, forward strand.
GAATATTGCAAAAAATTGCAAATACCATGGGGAATATCAGAAGCAGGATTTAATTTGAAAGATTTGCAAGGAAATTATCAATATAAGGCATTTGGAATTCCATGGTTAGGATTAAAAAGAGGTTTAGCAGATGAAATGGTTGTAGCAACATATGGAAGTGTTTTAGCCATCGTAGATAGACCCAAATTAGTGATAGATAATTTAAAAATGCTTGAAAAATATGGTATGCATGGAAAATATGGATTTTATGAATCAATAGATTTTACACCTGAAAGAATAGAAAAAGGAAAAAAAGCATCTATAGTAAAAACATATATGGCACATCATCAAGCATTAATACTACTTTCAATAAATAACTATATAAATAATAATATTTTACAACAAAGATTTGTAAAAAATCCTGAAATTGCAAGTAGTACTATATTATTACAAGAAACAATGCCTGAAAGTGCAATAATTACCAAAGAAAATAAAGAAAAAATCGAAAAACCAAAATATCAAGATTATGAAGACTATAATATAACAACATATAATAAAATAGATGAAAGATTGATAAGAGGAAATGTTATTTCAAATGAAGATTATGTAATAGCAATAAATCAAAAAGGAGAGGGATTTAGTAGATATAAAGACATATATATAAATAGATTTAATAAAACAGGTGATTATCCTCAAGGAATAATTTTTGCTATAAAAAATATAAAAACTCAAAATATATGGAGTTCTTTAAAATCATTAAATCAAAGCAATTATAAAGTAAGTTTTATGCCAGACAAAATAGAGCAAATTATGGAACAAGATAATATAAAAACAAAGATAGAAACAATTATAAGCCCAAATAATCCTACAGAAATAAGAAGAATAACTATGCAAAATAGAGGGTTAGAAGAAGAAACTTTAGAAATAACAGGATATTTTGAACCAGTAATATCAAAAAAAGCTCAAGATGAAGCACATCCAGTATTTAATAATTTATTTCTAATTTTTGATTATGATGAAAATACAAATAGTTTAATAATAAAAAGAAAGAAAAGAAATAAAGATGAAAAAGAAATCTATTTAGGTGTTAACTTTATAACAAATGAATCAGACTCAGTAGGAAAATTAGAATATGAAATAGATAAAGAAAAATTTATGGGAAGAGGAAATGCATATCTTCCAAATGATGTTAAAAATTCAACTCCGCTCTCAAAGAAAATAGGATTAGCAGTAGAAGGAATGGTTGTATTAAAAAGGACAGTAAGGATAAAGCCACAAGAAAAAATAGAATTAAATTTTGTTATATCAATAGGAGAAAATAAAAATACAGTATTAGAAAATATGAAACAATATAAAATAAAAGAAACTGTTGACAAAGCATTTGAAATATCAAAGGCACAAGTAGAAGCACAAAGCAGATATTTAAGAATAAAGGGAAAAGAAATAGAGCAATATCAAAAAATATTATCATATATAATTTTCACAAATCCAAGCAAAAAAATCAACTTAAAAAATCTACCAAAACATAAATATATGCAAAGTGAGTTATGGAAATATGGAATATCAGGAGATTTACCAATAATTTTGGTAAAGGTAAAAGATGTAAATGATATAGATATTATAAAAGAAATTTTAAAAGCATATGAATTTTTTAGAATAAAAAATATTAGTATAGAATTAGTAATTTTAGATGAAGAAAAACACAGTTATGAAAATTATGTAAGAGAAGAAATAGATAATATAATATTAAATTCACATATGTCATATCTAAAAAATATAAAAGGAGGAATATTTGAATTAAGTAAAAATGAAATAGATAAAAATGATATACAATTACTAGAATTTGTTGCAACTCTAATTATAAATAGTAATAAAGGAACACTAAAAAATGCGATAAATGAAATAGAAGAAGAATATTTAGATAAAACAAAAGAGATTAGAAAAGAGGAAAACATGCCAATAATAGAAGAAGAGACAAAAGATGATATAGACTTATTAAAAAATATAGAAGAGAAAAAATATTTCAATGAATATGGGGCATTTTCAGAAGATGGTAAAGAATATATTATAACAATAAATAAAAATAAAAGATTACCAACAGTATGGTCACATATAATGGCAAATGATAAGTTTGGAACCTTAGTTACAGAAAATATGGGTGGTTATACATGGTATAAAAATAGCAGGTTAAATCGTATAACATCTTGGGCAAATATGCCAAATTATGATATACCATCAGAAATAATTTATATAAAAGACGAAGAAAACAAAAAAACATGGTCACTTGGACTCGGAGCAAAATCAGATAATAATAATTATAATGTAGTATATGGATTTGGATATGCAAAATATATACACAAAAGCGATGGAATAGAACAGCAACTTGAAGTTTTTGTACCAAGAGAAGATAGTGTAAAAATACAAATACTAAAATTAAAAAATACAACACCAAACAGAAAAAAATTAAAACTATACTACTATATAAAACCAGTATTAGGTGAAGATGAACAGAAATTAACAGAATATATTCATCTAAAATATGATAAAAATAATAATATAATTATTGCAGAAAACTTATATAATAACGATTTTACAAATTATGTATATGTATCAAGCTCAGAAAAAATAAAATCATATACAGGTGATAAAAAACTATTTTTTGGAGAAGGAGGAATAATAAATCCAAACAGTCTTCAAAAAGATAGCTTAAATAATGAAAATAGCTTGGGAAGATTAAGTTGTATAGCATATGAACTAGAGATAGAAGTAGAAAGTTTTGGAGAAAAAGAAATATCAATCTTATTAGGAGCAGAAGAAAACTTAATAGACAGTAAAAACACTTGTTATAAATACAGTAAAATACAAAATTGTAAACAGGAATTAGAGAAAACAAAAAATTATTGGAAAAATACTCTAGAAACAGTGCAAGTATATACACCAATAGAATCAATAAATATTCTATTAAATGGATGGATAGTATATCAAACAATAAATTCTAGACTAATGGGAAAAACGGGATATTATCAATCAGGTGGAGCATATGGATTTAGAGATCAATTACAAGACACATTAGGACTAAAATATATAGATTCAAACTATATGAAAAATCAGATTGTAAAACATAGTAAACACCAGTTTGAAGAAGGAGATGTAGAACATTGGTGGCATGAAGATACTCAAAGAGGAATAAGGACAAGATTTTCAGATGACTTATTGTGGCTACCATATGTGGTGTCTGAATATATAGAGTTTACAGGAGATTATCAAATATTAGATATTGAAGTACCATATTTAAAAGGAAATCTTTTAGAAGAAGTACAAGATGAAAAATATGATAAATATATTCAAGGTGATAAAACAGGAACAATATATGAACATTGCATAAAATCTATAGAAAAAGGAATAAATTTAGGAGAACATGGATTACCTAAAATAGGTTCAGGAGATTGGAACGATGGAATGAGTGAAGTTGGAAATAAGGGAAAAGGTGAAAGTGTTTGGTTAGGATTTTTCTTGTATAATGTTCTAGACAGATTTATACCATTAATAAAACTGAAAAATCCTGAAAGTGAATTAGTATCTAAATACGAAAAGATTAAACAAGATTTAAAAAAAGCTCTAAATACAAGTGGATGGGATGGAAGATGGTACAAAAGAGCATATACAGATGATAATCAAGTATTGGGAAGTATGGAAAATGAAGAATGTAGAATAGATAGTATATCACAAAGTTGGGCAACAATATCAAATGCAGGAGATAATGATAAAAAATATATATCTATGGAGAGTTTAGAAAACCATCTAGTAGACAAGGAAAATGGAATAATTAAGTTGCTAGATCCACCATTTGAAAAAAGCAGTTTAGAGCCAGGATATATTAAAGCATATTTACCAGGAGTTAGAGAAAATGGAGGGCAATACACACATGGTGCCATTTGGGCAATAATAGCAGAAACAATGTTAGGATTTGGAGACAAAGCATTAGAATTATATAAAATGATAAATCCAATTGAACATAGTAGAACAAAAGAAACTGCACAAAAATACAAGGTAGAGCCATATGTAATAGCAGCAGATATATATGGAGCAAATAATCTAGCAGGAAGAGGCGGATGGACATGGTATACAGGTTCTTCAAGTTGGTATTATAAAACAGGAATAGAATATATTTTAGGACTTCACATAAAAAATAAAACTCTATATATAAATCCATGTATTCCAAAAGAATGGAAAAATTATAGTATAAGATATAAATATAAAAATACCTTATACAATATTAATATTAAAAATCAAGACGGAAAAAATACAGGAGTAAGTAAAATCGTAGTAGATGGAGAAAATATTGATTTAACAAAAGGCATAATATTACAGGAAAATAGTGGAGTGATTAATATAGAGGTCGAGATGTAAAAAAGCATAGTAGATATGGTATATATCTACTATGTTAATTATATATTATATAAGCGAAATATACTGTTTTTTCAAAAAATACTTGTATAAAAGAAATAATTGTGATATAAATATAAGAGAATAACAAGCGAAAGGCGGAGTTTTTTGTGGAAGGTATAAATAAGGATAAAACAGTATTAATAGTTGATGATGAACAAGCAATAATAGATGTTTTAAAATTTAACTTAGTAAAGGAAGGATACAAAATATTAGAAGCAAAAGATGGTCAAACAGGTTTGGATATGGCACTTAGTGAAAAACCGGACTTAATTATGCTTGATATTATGTTACCAAAAATAGATGGATTAACAGTATGTAAAAGAGTAAAAAATTCATATAATATTCCAATAATATTATTAACTGCAAAAGACACTGAAATAGACAAAATAGTTGGACTAGAATTAGGTGCAGATGATTATATAACAAAACCATTTAGTGTAAGAGAATTAGTGGCAAGGGTTAAAGCTAATATAAGAAAAGCAGATGTAAGAATAGAAGGTACTAAAGAAGATAATCAAAATCAAAAAGGAGAAAAAGCAAAAACTACTAAGAAGATAATAGTTGGCGAATTAGAACTTGATTTAGATAGATTTGAAGTAAAAGTAAGAAACAAAATTATAGATTTGACATTAAGAGAATTTGAAGTATTAAAATTCCTTGCAAGTCAACCAGGACAAGTAGTTACAAGAGAAGTTTTACTAGAAAAAGTATGGGGATATGAATATTATGGAGATATAAGAACTGTTGATGTAACGGTTAGAAGAATAAGAGAAAAAATAGAAGCAGATACATCAGTTCCAAAGATTTTAATTACAAAAAGAGGAGTGGGATATTACATAGCATCAGATGAGTAACTAAATAAAAATTTTATAAGAACAAAATCGGAAAGCCTTAAAATTTGCAATATTTTAAGGCTTTTCGTTAATAAAGTGGAATAAAAATTATCTACAAAATATAATTTTTACTCCACTTTTATTAAATAAATAAATTAATTATTTAAACCATATAAATCTCCATCAATTAATAATTGAGCTCTTTTTTTAGTTTTTTCATCACTATTTAGTGCATTTTCTAAAAACTCAGGATGTGCGATTAAAAAATTACGCATAGTCTCATCAGGATTAGCAAAAAAGCCATTTAACATTTCTAATTGCTTTTCATTTATTATACCATGTTCTAAAGCTGTATTAAATAAAGAAGGATCTACTTTAACTAAAGAAAATGATTTAACACCTTGAGCCTCAATATTTTCATGACCACCTTGCATTCTATCAACAACAGAACATGACCATACCATATCACTTCCTAAATTTTTTATAGCAGGAATCCATGCACGAATATAGCTAGAAGCAACAGTTATTAAATCAGCAATATGTAAAACTTTTTTATCCTTTAATTCAGTAATAAATTCAGAATCAGTAAATCTACTATCACTAATAACAACACGTAAATCTTTAAAAATAGTAATATGTGGTTTATTAAAAATATATGCAAGAATATTTGAGAAAAACCAATCCCTACGTTCTCCACCTGATATGTAATCAATTTGAGAAACATCAATATTATCTTCTATATATTTTTTCATAGTATCAATAACATCTTTATAAATACTATTAGTTTCATATTGATTTAACACTTTTTCAAATACCTTTGAAGGTAAAGAAATCTTATCAGATAGACATTCATCAATAAAACTTAATAATTCATTAGCATCTTTTTCGCTTCCATATATAAAATGAGTGTTAATAAAATAAGGACCAATTTTTCCGGATGTATACCAAAAAGGTTTATTCTCCTCACAAAATCTTATTGCATTTGTGTTAAACAAATGTTGTTTAATATCAGACATAAAAATTCCCCCTAAAATTTATATTGAAGTTATTGTATTTAAAAAAGATAGATTTGTCAAGTAATACGATTTATATAGTAAATAAAATGCTACTAAATTGTTTATATATTGTATTGAAAAAAATTGGTAAAGATGATAGAATAAAGCAAAATAAAGAGAAAGGAATGATTTTAATGACAACTCTACTAAAAAACGGAAAACTAATTGACTATAAAACAAATACAAATGATATTTATGATATTCTAATAGAAGATGACAAAATAAAAGAAATATCAAAAAATATAACAACAAAAGCAGACAAAACAATCGATTGTACAAATCTAAATATTATACCAGGAATGATTGATATTCACTGTCATTTAAGAGAGCCAGGATTTGAATATAAAGAAACAATCGAAACTGGTAGCAAAAGTGCCGTTGCAGGAGGATTTACAACAATATGCCCAATGCCAAATACCAACCCAACTCCAGATAGCACTATTATTTTGCAAAAAATTATAGATGAAGCAAAAAGAGTTAATCTATGCAATGTATTACCATATGCCCCAGTAACAAAAGGAGAAAAAGGAGAAGAGTTAGTAAATTTTGAAGAATTAAAAAAAGCAGGAGCTATAGCATTTTCAGATGATGGAATGCCAGTAGTAAATGCTAGAACAATGAGACAAGCCATGATTGAAGCAGATAAATTAGGAACATATGTAGCATCACATTGTGAAGAAAAATCAGTATCAGCAGGAGCAATAAATGCTGGAGAAGTAGCAGAAGAATTAGGAGTAGAAGGAGTATTACCAGAAGCAGAAGAAATAATGGCAGCAAGAGAAATTGTAATTTCAGAAACTAATAATGTAAGGGCACATATATGCCATATAAGCACAAAAACAAGTAAAGATATGATACGTGACGCCAAAAAACGTGGTGTTAAAGTAACATGTGAGACATGTCCACATTATTTTACATTCACAGTAGAAGAAGTGAAAAAATCTGGCACAAATGCAAAAATGAATCCACCATTAAGAGAAGAAAAAGACAGGCAAGCAATTATAGAAGGGTTAAAAGAAGGTACAATTGATTGTATAATAACAGATCATGCACCACATAGTAAAGAAGAAAAAGAAAGAGATTTATCTAAAGCACCAAATGGAATAATTGGTTTTGAAACAGCATTATCAGCAGAAATAATGAATTTAGTAGATGCAGGTCATATAAATTATTTAGATTTAGTAAAATTGACATCATATAATCCAGCAAAATTATTAAGAATAGATAGAGGAACAATAGAAGTAGGAAAAATAGCAGATATAGCAATATTTGATCCAAACGAAGAATATATCTATACAGAAGATATGATAGTATCAAAAGCAAAAAATAGTCCATTTATAGATAAAAAATTAAAAGGAAAAGTAAAATATACAATTGTAAGTGGAAAAATTGTATATACAGATAATAAATAAAGGGGGAATATAGTTGAATAATTTATTTATATATTATCCAAAATGTTCAACTTGTCAGAAGGCAAAAAAATGGTTAGACGAAAACAAAATAGAATATGAAGAAAGACATATTATAGAGCAAAACCCAACAGAAAAAGAGCTAACAAAATGGATAAAACAAAGTGGTTTGGAAATAAAAAAGTTCTTTAATACAAGTGGTATGAAATATAAAGAATTAAATTTAAAAGAAAAACTATTAAATATAAAAGACGAGGAAAAAATACATATATTATCAACAGATGGTATGCTAGTAAAAAGACCATTATTAATAACAAATAAGTATATTCTAGTAGGGTTTAAAGAAAAAGAGTGGAATGAAAAATTGAAAGGAATTGAAAAATAGTATGGAAAAAATAATTGATAAATTAGTAAATAAAATTAAGGAAACTAATAATCCAACAGTAATAGGACTAGATCCAAGATATGAAATGATACCAAACTGCATAAAGGAAAAATATTCTCAAGATTTAGAAGGCATATCAAAAGCAATAATAGAATTTAATAAAAAATTAATTGATGAAACTTGTGATATAATACCAGCAGTAAAAGTACAAATTGCTTTTTATGAGATGTATGGAATTGAAGGACTAAAAGCATTTAAAGAAACTTGTAATTATGCTAAATCAAAAAACATGTTAGTAATAGCAGATGCAAAGAGGGGAGATATAGGTTCAACAGCAGAAGGATATTCAAAAGCATTTTTAGGGAGAACAAAAATTGGAGATAAAGAAATACCAATCTTTGATGTAGACTTTCTAACTGTAAATGCATATTTTGGAATAGATTGTGTAAAACCATTTATAGAAGATTGTAAAAAATATGGAAAAGGAATATTTATATTAGTAAAGACATCAAATCCATCATCAGGAGAATTACAAGACCTGAAAACAAAAGATGGAGATGAGATATACACAGAAATGGTAAAACTTGTGGAAAAATGGGGAGAAGAATTACGTGGAGAATACGGATATAGCAGTATATCTGCAGTTGTTGGTGCAACATATCCAAAACAATTAAAACAAATAAGAGAAATAGCACCACATACTTTTTTCCTAATACCAGGTTATGGAGCTCAAGGAGGAAAAGCTGAAGATATTGCATTAGGATTTGATAGTAATGGCTTAGGAGGAATTGTAAATAATTCAAGAGGATTAATGTGTGCATATAAATCAGATTTATGGAAAGACAAATTTAGTGAAGAAGATTTTGCAAAAGCTACAAGAGAAGAAGCCATAAGGATGAGAGATGAATTAAATAAAGGAATAAAAAGTTAATACATAATGTAAAAAATACAATTTATAAATATAAAAAATGGTTAATTGCAAAAGTAAATTCTAGTTTTAAACAAGAGCTAGAATTTACTTTGAAACCTAAATTATTTCTGTTTAATTGAACACAATAGCTAAAATGTATTAAAGTCTAAATTTATATAAAGAAAGGAATGAGTCTAAAAAATGGCGAAACAAATGCAAGCAAAATTATTAGAAAAAATACAATTAACAAAAGATATTTATCACTTTAAAGTACAAGCAAAAGAAATAGTAGAGAAATCTAAACCAGGAAATTTTATAGAAATAAGAGTAAGTGATCAAACAGAACCTTTTTTAAGAAGACCAATAAGCATCTACAATTTAGATAAAGAAAATGGAATACTAGAATTTATATTTCAAGTAAAAGGAAATGGAACTAAAATTTTAGCAAGAAAAGAAGTAGGACAAGAAATTGATATAATAGGACCATTAGGATTTGGAACATTTAAGTATGATGGAAATAAAGATATAGCAATAATAGGTGGAGGAATAGGAATTTTTCCATTATATGAACTTGCAAAACAAGCAAAAGAAAGTGGAATAAAAGTAAATACATATCTAGGATTTAGAAACAGAGAAAATGTTATACTAGAAAGTGAATTTAAAAACATTTCAGACAATTTAACAATAGCAACAGATGATGGGAGTTACAAAGAAAATGGTTTTGCAATAAACTATCTAAAAAGAGATATACAAAATTCAAAACCTGATTGTATATATGCATGTGGACCAATCCAAATGTTAAGAGCTGTAAAACAATTAGCAGAGGAAAATAACATACCATGTCAAGTTTCACTAGAAGAAAAGATGGGATGTGGATTAGGTGCATGCTTAGGATGTGCTGTAAAAACAGCTAAAAGCCCAAAAGAAGCACCTGAATATTTTCATGTTTGTAAAGGTGGACCAGTATTTAATAGTAAAGATGTAGAATTTTAATATAACAGAAATGGAGGATATAAAATGAATACTAAAGTTAATTTAGCAGGTATAGAAATGAAAAACCCTGTAACAGTTGCATCACGGAACTTTTGGATATGGGAGAGAATATAGTGATTTTTTCGATTTAAGTAGATTAGGAGCAATTATAACAAAAGGAACTTCATTAAAACCAAAAAATGGAAATAAACCATCACGTGTTTGTGAAACACCAAGTGGAATGTTAAATAGTATAGGGTTACAAAATCCAGGAGTTGAATATTTTGCAGAAAATGATTTACCATTTTTAAGAAAATATGATACTAAAGTAATCGTAAATGCATGTGGAAGTTCAATTGAAGAATATGTAGAATTATGCAAAATATTAAATACATTAGATATAGATGGAGTAGAATTGAATTTATCATGCCCAAATGTTAAAGAAGGATGTATGGCATTTGGAAATACATATGAAGGTGTAAAAAAGGTTACTACAGAAGTAAGAAAAGTATTGGATAAGCCTTTAATAGTAAAATTGACACCAAATGTAACAAATATTGCTGAAATTGCAAAAGCTGTTGAGGATGCAGGTGCAGATGGAGTATCTTTAATAAATACATTATTAGGTATGAAAATAGATATTTACAAAAAAGCCCCAGTGCTTGCAAATATAACTGGAGGACTATCAGGTCCAGCAATTCGCCCAGTTGCAGTTAGAATGGTCTACCAAGTAGCCAAAGTAGTTAAGATACCAATATTAGGTATGGGAGGAATAATAAGTGGTGAAGATGCAATAGAGTTCATGTTAGCAGGTGCAACAGCAATTTCCATAGGAGCGGGAAATTTTATAGATCCATATACTAGCATCAAGACTATTGATGGAATTGAAGATTATATGAGAAAAGAAAATATAGATGATATTAATGAGATTATAGGAATTGTGTAAGAAGAAAAGGATAGAATAGTCGGAGAAAATATTCAAGTGCTAAATAATCCAATAAAAGCTAAATGACATTTAAGTATTTGGAATTATGAAGCACATATAGGAGGAAGAAATAATGGAGGATAATAATATTAATGGAAATATAGCTTTTTTAAGAGACAGCTTTTTAAATGCAGAAAAAGAGTATTTAAAAGAACTAATGAAAGATGAAAAATACAAAGCTTTTGTGAAAAAATTAAATAAATATAGGGCTAAAGAATTATCATTAGAAGCAATAAAGAGAATAAGTGATATTGAAACAGGTAGAGTAAAAGAAGAGAATCTAGAAAGAGTGGAAACAGAAATTACTTTACTATTGCTAGCAATTCAAGATTGTGTTAGAGAAAAAGTAAAGGAAAGAGTCAAAGAAAAGGATGAAGACTTAGTAATATAATAGCCTAAATAGATAGATATGAACTAATAAATAAGATTTTTTGCAAGACTAGTGCAACATAAATGTGACCACTTAGATGGAATAGTATTTTTAGAAAAAATAAAAGGACCTAATGGATTTGCAACTAAATAGTAAAGAATATATAGATGAATACTAGTTTGAAAATTATGAAGTAAAAGGGAAGTCAAATTGATTTCCCTTTTTAAAATGCAAACCCCAAATATGCACAAACATAACAATAAAAAAATACCTTATAAGTTCTCAAAACGTCGAAAAAAGTCAAATTCTGCGATGAAAAGTTGACAGAAATTAACAAAAACTATTGACAATTAACATAAAAGTAATTATACTTAAAACCAAGAATTATAATTCAAAAAAATTTAAATCAAAAAATTTTAAATCTTAATCAATCCAAATTAAACTGAAGATAAATAATACAATATAGAAGGGAGGCATGGAAAAGATAAATTATGAATCATGCATTAATCACTAACAGAAATTATGTCTTGCGACAAATTTTAAATAGTGATGAAAATACTGATATTATAAAAGACATTATAGAAGCTTTTTTAAATATAAAAATTCAAAGGATAATATTAAATACATATTTAGATAAAAGCTATCTTCCAAGTGATGATAAATTTGGAATAGCTGATGTAAGAATTAAGACAGAAAAAAACATAGAATACAATATTGGAATGCAGTTCTTAAATGGAAAATATATACAAACAAAAATAGCTTTATATTATTTATATATACATACAAATCAAATCTGTTATAATGACAGAAGAAAAATTGCAAAAACAATAACAATAAATTTTATGGATTTTCCTTATTATAAATCTTTTGGATATCATAAAAGACTAATATTAAATAAATTCAAAGAAATTGATTTTTCAGAAGCAGAAGCAGAAACACACATTATAGAACTAGAAAGATTTAACACATTAGATCAAAAAAATATGACAAAAGAAGAGCAATGGATAACATATTTAAAAGGATCTAATAAAGAAGGCATAAAAAAATCCATAAAAGAAAACATATACATAAGAAAATTAGATGAATTAATAAATAAATATTGGGAAGAAGAAAAAATATAATTAAACTATGTAAAGTATATTATAAAGCGCATAGGAAAATAATAAATAAAATAGTAATAAAAAGTTAATAAAGGGGCATAATTAAATATTTAAATTAATATGCCCCATAAAAATTCTTAATGTGCAGATGAGCTAGAAGATTTTAAATAAATTTTAACAACAGTACCTTCTTCAACTTGAGAATTTACTGGGGGATCTTGTGAGGTTACTGTACCATTACCATCAATAGATACATTTAAATTCAAGTTTCGCAAAGTATTTGTAGCTTGATATGCACTCATAGAAGTTAAATCTAGAACAGTCACAGAAGTTCTAGTTGTATTAGAATCATCATATAACACAATAACAGAATTCTTTTGAAGAGATACTCCTGGTTTTGGAACTTGGTCTGAAACTGTAGTAGAATTTTTATCTTTCCCAGTAACTGATTTTACTGTAAAACCAAGATTTTTTAAAGTTTTTTCTGCTTCAGTAAATGTTTTACCTCTAATATCAGATAATTGAACTAAATCATCTGACGAACTATTAGCTGTAGTATCAGAAGGTATACCCATATATGGTAAAATTTCTGTTAACATTTGAGAAGCAACAGGACCAGCAACTTGTCCACCTTGTTCACCCTGGCTAACTCCATAAAGGCAAACTAACAAAACAATTTGAGTATCTTCTACAGGTGATATAGCTACAAAAGAAGCAACATAACCTTCATCTTCTTTACCAGGTTGAGGTTCAGATGTACCAGTTTTTCCACCAACAGAATAACCTGTAACAGCACCACGATAAGCAGTACCAGTTTCAACAACTGAACGCATTAAATCTTTCATAGTTGTTGCAGTTTCTTCAGAGATAACCTGCCTTACAGGAGTAGGATCAACTGTTGTAACAGCACCTGTATCTGTATTTGTGATTTTATCTACAATAGTAGGCTTCATCAAAACACCATCATTAGCTATAGCCGAAATTGCAGTAATCATTTGCAAAGGTGTAATATTTAACCTTTGACCAAAAGACATAGTAGCAAGTTCAACTTCACCAACAGAAGATTCCTTAGTAAACAATGAATTAGATTCTCCATATAAATTACTACCAGTTGTTTCAAATAACCCATAAGCTCTATAGTATTTATATAAGGTAGAAACACCAATCCTTTGTCCTAATTGAATTAATGCAGGGTTACAAGATTTTTCTAATGCATTACGAAGAGATAAAGAACCATGAGGAGTTGGACTCCAACAGCTTATTTTGTAATCAGCAACAGATTCATAACCATTACAAGTAAAGTCACCTGGAATATCTGTATCAGTAATATCTTCTTCAAGAGCAACAGATGCAGTAATTAATTTAAAAACTGAACCAGGTTCATATAAATCTGCAACACATTTATTTTTCCACATTGTATGAAGAGCTTCATTTTTTTCCTCAGAAGTTAAATCAGCATAAGTCTTAGATAAATCCTCATTAGGAGTAAAAGGCGTATTTAAATTATAATCAGGATAACTTGCCATAGCCAATATCTTTCCTGTCTTAGGATCCATTGCAATAGCAGTACCACCACTCTTATTATTTAAATTAATACAAGCCTGTTTTAAATATTTTTCGACAATCTTTTGTATATTATAGTCAATTGTTAAAGTTATATCACTACCGTTCTCAGCTGGAATATATGTTTCTTCTGCATTTGGAATTTCTTCCTGGTTACTACCCTTAGAACTTACTATTTTACCAGGAGTTCCTTGAAGAGTAGAATCATATGTAGACTCAATACCTACAATACCATTATTATCTGTACCACAAAATCCTAAAACACTAGATAATACATTATCATATGGATAATAACGCTTAGTATCTTCATCTATATTAATACCAACAGTGATTTTATTATCTTTCATCCATTGCTCTAATTTATCGACTTTGTCCTGTTCAACTTTTTTTATAATAGTTTCAACATGTGAATCACTATTAACCTTTTCTAGAACTTCATTATAATCTAACTCAAAAATATCAGATAGACCTTTTGCAACTTTTTCCTTTAAAGCAAGAGTTTCGGCATCAGTATCACCAACGATTTTGGTAGGATTAATTGTAATTGTATCAACAGAAACACTACTTGCTAGCACCTTGCCTGTAGAGTCATATATATTACCACGCTTAGGACTAATTATTTGATTAATAGTTTGCTGAGAATATGCTAATTCTTTAAGATTGGCACCATCTACAAATTGTATAAAACCAATTCTAGAAATAAGCAATATAAAAATTATGATTACAACAATAAAAATTCTTTTTAAATTTTTTGTATATATAAAATTTTGAGATGTAAACTCTGAATTTATTTTTATAACGTTATTATTTTTATTTGAATTATGTTCTTTAATATTTTTCATAATATCACCATTCTTTTGTTAAATTTATAGAAGTATTTTATAATAAATAAGCCTAAAAATCAACTATTTTACCTAAAAAAGGAGAAATTTATGTTATCAATAGTACAAACAATTTCATTAATCGGACTAGATGGAACTCTAGTACAAGTTCAAGCAGATGTAGGATCAGGCTTGCCAAACTTTGATATAGTAGGACTTCCAAATACCACAGTAAAAGAATCTAAAGAAAGAATAAAATCAGCAATAAAGAATTCTAAAATTGAATTATCAAGTAAAAAAATATTAATAAATCTAGCACCAGCAGATACAAAGAAAGAAGGAAGTGGATTTGACTTACCAATAGCAATTGGTATATTAATAGCCATTGATTATATAAAAAAAATAGATATTAAAAATACTGTATTTATGGGGGAACTATCATTAGACGGAAAAATAAATAAAATTACAGGAATTTTACCAATGTGCATAGAAGCTAAAAAATTAGGAATAAAAACAGTAATAATTCCGAAAGAAAATGAAAAAGAAGCAAGTGTTGTGGAAGGATTAACAATAATTGCAACAGAAAGTCTAGAAGAATTAATAGCATTTTTAAATAAGAAAATCTCAATACCAAAAACAAAATTTATAACACAAGAAATATTAAAAAACAATGTAGATGAAAATATCGATTTTTCTGATGTAAAAGGTCAAGAAGATGTTAAAAGAGCATTAGAAATAGCAACAGCTGGAGGACATAATTGTTTATTAACAGGAAGCCCAGGAGCAGGAAAAACGATGCTTGCAAGAAGAATACCAACCATTTTACCTGATATGACATTTGAAGAAGCACTAGAAGTCACAAAAATACATAGTGTAGCAGGAAATATAGAAACAGAGGAAGGACTAATAACAAAAAGACCATTTAGAACACCACATCATACAATTTCTACAACATCAATGGTGGGTGGAGGTAGAATACCAAAACCACGGAGAAATAAGTCTAGCACATTATGGAGTATTATATTTAGATGAATTACCTGAATTTAAAAGAGAAACATTAGAAGTTTTAAGAGGCCCATTAGAAGATAAGAAATTAACAATATCAAGAGTGTGGGGAAGTTTAACATATCCATGTAATTTTATGTTAGTAGCAAGTATGAACCCATGCCCATGTGGATATTATGGGAGTGATATAAAAGAATGCACATGTTCACATAATATGATTAATAATTATATATCAAAAATAAGTGGACCACTATTAGATAGAATAGATATTCAAATAAAAGTAAAACCGATAGAATTTCGTAATTTCAATGAAGATACTAAAGTAGAAACATCAAAAGAAATTAGAGATAGAGTAAATAGTGCAAGAAATATTCAAAAATTCAGATATAAGAACCTAGAAATCTTATGTAATAATGAATTAACACCAAAATTAATTGAAAAATATTGTAAGTTAGATTCAAAAAGCAAAACTTTAATTGAAAAAGCGTTTAAAACACTAAAATTAACTGCAAGGGGGTATAGTAGAGTTTTAAAAGTGGCAAGAACTATTGCAGATTTAGACGGAAAAGAAAATATACAGATACATCACATTGCAGAAGCATTACAGTACAGAATTTTAAATTAAAACTATGGAAACTTTTAATATAAAATTAAGATAAATATAGATATCGAGAGATAATCTATTCATTTATAGAGGTAGGTGTAATATATAAAATTTGAAATAATCCAAGTAAGGATAGAAGATAATACATATCCAAAATTATTAAAACAAATAAATAATCCACCAAATAAGTTATATGCTATTGGAAATATAAGTTTATTACAAAACAAAAAAATATCAATTATTGGAAGTAGAAAAAATACAGAATATGGTAAAAATGTGGCTATTAATTTTGCCAAACAATTAAGTATGAGTGGTTACACAGTAGTAAGTGGACTTGCAATAGGAATAGACAGTTATGCACATATCGGAGCAATGCTTGGAATTAGTAAAACTATTGCAATATTACCATGTGGCTTAAAAAATATTTACCCAAAGGAAAATAGAGAATTATACACACAAATAATTGAAAATGATGGACTAATATTAAGTGAATATGACTCAAATATAGAAATAACACAAAAAAATTTTAGAGAAAGAAATAGATTAATAGCAGGAATATCAGAAGGAATACTAATTGTAGAAGGAAGTTACAGAAGCGGAACTAGCATAACAGCAGAATATGGGAGAAAAAATAAAAGAGAAATCTTTTGTATACCACAAAGTTTGGATAGCAAAACAAGTTACACTACAAATTATTTAATAAAACAAGGAAATAACATTGTTACAAATATAAATGATATTATAGATATTTTAGAAAATAATACAAATAAAAAAACTAGAAGTAAAATAAAAATTGAAAAAAATTTATTAGAAGTATATAAAAAGAAATTTTCAAAAAAAGGAGAAAAAATAAATGAAATAGAAACAAGTATTGTAAAAAAATATCCTTTATACAAATATATTAAATATACACCAATAAACATTGAAGAATTAGTTAAAAAAAGCAAAGAAAATATAAGTGAAATTAATTATCAATTAACAATGCTAACGATTGATAAATACATAAAAGAATTGCCAAATAAAAGTTATATAAGGAATGATATAAAAATTGAATAAAAAAGAAATTGGCAATATGGGAGAATATATTGCAAGTAAATATTTAGAAAATTTAAAATATGAAATTATAAAAAGAAACTATTATACAAGATTTGGAGAAATAGATATAATTGCAAAAAAAGAAAATGAAATAATTTTTGTAGAAGTAAAAACAAGATGTAATAATTTATTTGGAAGTCCAGCAGAAAGTATAAATAACACAAAAAAGAAACACATATATAAATCAGCAAAATATTTTTTATATAAAACAAAGCAGGAAGAGAGTTTTACGAGATTTGATGTTATAGAAATATATATTATAGATAAAGAAATAAGAATAAAACATTTAAAACAAATAATGTAAGTATTGATAAGATAAGAAAAATTTGATAAAATATAACTATTAGATTAAAAGGTCACATAAAGTAATAATACGTTAAAAACAGGTTTAATAAGTTATAAAGGTTTATTGGTATCCTATTAAAAACCTAAATATATTATACAAGGAATGAAAATAAAAATGGATTTATTTGAAGAAACTAAATTTATCATGAAAAAATATGGAATAAAAGCTAATAAAAATTTAGGACAAAACTTCCTAGTAGACGAAAATATTGTAAATCAAATAGTAGAAAAAAGTCAAATAGATAATGAAGACTTAGTAATTGAAATAGGACCAGGTCTTGGAACATTAACTCAAAAACTTTTAGAAAAAGCTGGAAAAGTAATATCTATTGAACTTGATACAAATATGATAAAAATTTTGCAAGAAAGATTTAAACTATATCCAAATTTTGAATTAATACATTCAGATATTTTAAAATTAAATTTAAAAGAAATTATAGATAAAGAAAAAGATAACAAAAAAATAAAGAAAGCAAAAATAGTTGCAAATTTGCCATATTATATAACAACCCCTATAATAATGAAACTCTTAGAAGAAAAATTAGATTTAGAAACAATAACAGTAATGGTTCAAAAAGAAGTTGCAGACAGATTAACAGTAATCCCAGGAAATAAAAATACTGGAGCTATTACATATAGTGTATATTATTATTCAGAGGCAGAATCAATAATAGATGTGAACAAAGATTCATTTATACCTAAACCAGAGGTTGATTCTAAAGTAATTCAATTTAAAATTAGAAAATTACCTGCTGTAGAAACAAATAATGAGAAAGAAATGTTTAAAATCATAAAAAATACATTTACACAAAAAAGAAAAACACTAATAAATGCATTAGTAAACACAAACATTGTTGAAAATAAACAAATTGGGTTAAACATCTTAAATAAATTGAATATAAAAGATAATATAAGAGCAGAAGAGCTAACACTAGAAGATTTTGCAAAGATTACAGAACTAATTATAGAAAATAAAAATGTACAATAATATTATGATATGAACAAAATTAATATTCCATAAGATTTTTAGTATTAAAAATTACAGTAAATAATAAGAGAATATTGCACAAAAAAATAATCCTACCATAATATATAATAAACGAAGATGGGAGGATTGTTTTTTTATGGCAAAGATAATTATATTTAATAATGATACTGATAGAATGGAAACATATTACAGAGGAGAAAATGAGCCAATGCCATATAATACAAATGGAACTTTGAAAGTAAGAGAATTTAGAGGTTCAAGTAAATCAAATACATTATGGACAACAAAAAGAACTATGCAAGCATGGAATAGTCAAAGATATATTTTTGGAGGTCCAATACCAGTAGGGTTTGCATTTAAAAGACCATATGAGGGTGGTCATGGTAACCAAAGTCATCACTGAATACATACAGTTGAACATATAAAAATTAGTAATAGAAGATAGATATAATTTGTGTTTTTAGAAGTAAGTTTATAAGTATTAGCAAGTGTAAAGGCTAATACTTATTTTTTGAAAAATTTTCTAATAATTGGATGTAAACTAATTGACAAAAGAACAAAAGTTTGATAATATATAACAAACAAATAAAGGTGGATTTTAAAATGAACAATAAAGATTTATATATAAGAAGTAGTTCAGCAGAATTTCTAATATTTGAACAACAAAAAAAAGAAAAAGGAATTGAAGTGCGTTTTGAAGATGGAGATTTATGGTTAACTCAAAAAGCATTAGGAGAATTGTATAATACATCAAAACAAGATATAAGTTATCATTTAAGTAATATCTTTAAAGAGCTAGAGTTGGAACAAAATTCAGTTGTCAAAAATTATTTGACAACTGCGTCAGATGGAAAAAAATATAAAACAAATTACTATAATTTAGATGCAGTAATCTCTGTTGGATATAGAGTAAATACAGATAGAGCAATTCAATTTAGAAGATGGGCAACAAATGTATTAAAAGAGTTTTCAAAAAAAGGATATATTATAGATAAAAAAAGAATGGAAAAGGGAACATTTTTTGATGAAGATTATTTCGAATCATTACTTGCAGAAATTAGAGAAATAAGATTATCAGAAAGAAAATTTTACCAAAAAATAACAGATATATATGCAACTTCTATTGATTATGATAGTAAATCTCCTACAACAATCAAATTTTTTAAAAAAGTTCAAAATAAGATGCACTATGCAGTAACTCATCAAACAGCAGCAGAGATAATTTATAATAGAGCAGACCATACAAAAGAACATATGAACTTAACTAATTGGAAAAATTCTCCAAATGGTAAAATATTAGAAACAGATGTAGTTATTGCTAAAAATTATTTAAAGAAAGAAGAACTAGAACAATTAGAACTTATTGTTTCAGCTTTCTTAGATTTAGCAGAAGCAAGAGCAAAAAGAAATATTCCAATGACTATGGAAGAATGGGCAAATAGAATAGATAAATATTTGTTATCAGATGATAGAGATGTATTAAAAGATGCTGGTAAGATATCACACGAGATAGCGAAAGAAAAGGCTTTAACAGAATTTGAAAAGTACAGAGTTATACAAGATAAATTATACAAATCTGATTTTGATAAATTAATAGAAAGTAGTGAAAATTAGCATATTAGAATAGAGAAAGAATTATTGATGACGATTTTGCTGAGGTTAGCAAAATCGTTCAAACAAAAAAATGAATTTGCCAACCAAATTTAATAAAAATGTTTAGAGATAAAACTTAATAAAAGTCTTTTTAAAAAGGCTTTTATTTTTTTT
>CALXJY010000022.1 GCA_944388755.1 uncultured Clostridia bacterium
ATTGATGTAGTTATAGCAAAAGACTTATCAAGAATAGGAAGAAACAATGGAAAAGTTTTGGTACTTATTGATGAATTTAAAAATATGCAAAAAAATTTAATATTAGTTTCTGAAATGGGTGGTTCTTATGATGTATTAAATGACAGAGATGATTGCATAGGAATTACAACTTGGTTTAATGAAAGATATGTAAAAGATTGTTCAAGAAAAACAAGAGATCATATGTATTCAAAACAAAAAACAGCAAGGCTTATAATGGGAAATTACTATGGTTATGAAAAAATTTTCAAAGACAATATACCAATGTTATATGTTATTGAAGAACTAAAACCAGTTATTAAACTTATATTCAAATTATATGTTGAAGATAGAATGGGTTTTCAAAGAATTAGTCAAGAATTAAATACAAAATATAATTATCCTACACCATCTAAATATTATAGAGAAAAACATTTTGAAAGAGGCAGAATATATAAGCATAAAGTACAGGAAAAATGGACAAAAGATATGGTAAGTAATATTTTGAAAAATGAAATTTATACAGGAACACTAATAACTCATAAAAAGAAAAGTATAAACATTAGAGGAAAGGTAGTAAAATTACCTGAAGAAGAACATTTTAGATTTGAAAACCATCATGAAGCAATTATTCCAAAAAAGGTATTTGATTTGGCACAAGAGATAAGAAATAAAAGGAATAAACAAAATACTTCTGGAGCAAATACAAAAAGAGAATATTATTTTTCAGGAATGTGTGAATGTCAAGAATGTGGCTCTGGTATGTCAGGAATAATGATTAAAAGAAAAATTCCTGAAAAAGGATATGATTGTTCAAAATACAGACAATATGGAACAAAGGCTTGTTGTTGCCACGAAGTAAAAGAAAAAGATATCTTAATTCATCTAAAAGAATTTTTAAAATTTACAAGGAAACAATATTTAGAAGAAATTAAAAATATAAAAATTGAAATTAAACAAAATAAAAGAGAAAATAACAAATTGAAATTACAAAATAAGTTGAATATTCTAAATGAAGAATATAAATTATTAATTAATCAAAAGATAAAAGATTTATCTCTAGCTAGTAGTAATATAGAAAAAGAAATTATAGAAAATACATATAAGGAATTAGAAGATGAGAAAAAGAAAAACATATTGTATTTACAATCTACATTAAAAAAAAATGAAAAAGAACAATTAGAAGAAGAAATGGAACAGATAAAAACAGCAGTAGAATATTTTGATAAAATAATAGATTTAGAAGAACCTAATAAAATGATTTTACAAATTATAATAGATAAAATTTATATAAGTAAAGATAAAACAATTAGATTTAAACTAAAACCAGATATTAAAAAACTAATATAAATACACATCCAAAGAAGTGTATTTTACCCCCGTATGCACTACTGAAATGATAGCATTTACAAAAGCACATACATATTTTAAACAACTAAATACAGAATTATTAGGTCTAAGTGTAGATAGTAATAGTTCACATCTAGCATGGGTATATGACATTTATTTAAAAACAGGAGTAACAGTATCTTTTCCAATTATAGCAGATAGGAATGGAGAAATTGCAAGAAAGTATGGAATGATATCAAATGATATAAGTAACACAGAAACTGTCAGAAATGTATTTATAATAGATGATAAAGGAATAGTAAGAACAATTTTAATATATCCAATGAACATAGGAAGATTTATCCCCGAAATTGTTAGAATAGTGCAGGCTTTACAAATGGCAGACTGTAGTAATAGCTCTACACCTGCAAATTGGATTCCAAATCAGCCTGTAATTATTCCTCCACCAAAAACTTTTCAGGCTTTAAAAGAAAGAAATGAAGAAATACAAAAAAATAAAAATGGAATAAGTTGGTATTTGAGCTTTAAAAAATCACCAACTAAATGTTTAAAAGATTCCAATGAAAACGAAAAAAAATGACAAAAATTACTTTATTTTAAAACTAAACAACATGCTAAATGCAGGTAGATAAATCTACATGCATTTATTTTAATCTTAAAGAAAATTAGTATAAATTATAAAGATTTCTTATTTAAAGTTGGTCAATTGAAAAATTTTTTACTTGACAAATAAGCAAAAAAAGTGCTAAAATAGTTAGGCACAAACGGAAGAAAAGGTCTATTAAATGTACTAAAATATTAAAAGGAGGAGGAAAAACAGATATGTTAAAAAAATTAGCAAGTTACATAAAAGAATACAAAAAAGCTACAATTTTAACACCAATATTTGTAGTATTAGAAGTAGTAATGGAAGTAATAATTCCACTTCTTATGGCAAAAATAATAGATGTAGGAATACAAAATGGAGATGTGCATTACATCTTAGAAATGGGAGGATTATTAATTATTTCAGCAATCCTATCACTAACATTTGGAATGTTATCAGGAAGATTTGCAGCAAAAGCATCAGCAGGATATGCTAAAAATTTAAGAAAAGCAATGTTCCATAAAATACAAGATTATTCATTTGAAAATATAGACAAATTCTCAACATCAAGCCTAGTAACAAGAATGACAACAGATGTTACAAATGTGCAAATGGCTTTTCAAATGATAATAAGAATTTTAGTAAGAGGACCAATAATGATGATATTTGCATTATTAATGGTTATGTCTATAAGTTTTAAACTATCAACAATATTTTTAGTTGCAATACCTGTTTTAGGTGCTATATTATTTTACATAGCTATAAAAGCACACCCAAATTTTGAAAGAGTATTTAAAAAATATGATAAATTAAATAGAGTCGTTCAAGAAAATGTTTCAGCAATAAGAGTAGTAAAAGCATATGTTAGAGAATCTTTTGAGGAAAAGAAATTTAAAGAAGTAAATGATGAAGTATACACAAACTTTAAAAAAGCAGAAAAAATAGTTGCATTTAATGGACCTGTTATGCAATTTACAATATATACATGTATATTATTAATTTCTTGGATAGGTACTCAATTAATAGTTGGTGGAGAAATGCAAACAGGACAATTATCAAGTATTATTACATATGCTTGGCAAATATTAGCAAGTTTGATGATGTTATCATTTGTATTTGTAATGATAATCATGGCACAATCATCAGCAGAAAGAATCATAGAGGTTATAGATGAAGAGCCAACTATAAAAAATAAAGAACAAGCTATAAAAGAAGTAAAAAATGGATCTATCACATTTGAAAATGTAAGCTTTAAATATAGTGATGAAGAAGATGAAGATAAATACGCACTTGAAAATATTAATTTGGATATAAAAGAGGGAGAGACAATAGGTATTATTGGAGGAACAGGAAGTTCAAAATCAACCCTTGTACAACTAATTCCTAGATTATATGATGTTACTAAAGGAAGTATAAAAGTTGGGGGAATAGATGTAAAAGATTACGATATTCAGAGCTTAAGAGATGCAGTAGCCATGGTTTTACAAAAAAATGTTTTATTCTCAGGTACTATTGCCGAAAACTTGAGATGGGGAAAGAAAAATGCAGACCAAGAAGAATTAGAAGATGTTTGTAAACTAGCACAAGCAGACGGATTTATAAAAGAATTCCCAAGTAAATACGAAACTGTGCTAGATCAAGGTGGAACAAATGTATCAGGTGGTCAAAAACAAAGAATATGTATTGCAAGAGCAATATTAAAGAAACCAAAAATATTAATATTAGATGATTCAACAAGTGCAGTAGACACAAAAACAGATAGCTTGATTAGAAAAGCATTTAGAGAAGAAATACCAAATACAACTAAAATTATAATTGCACAAAGAGTATCTTCTATAGAAGATGCAGACAAAATAATTGTACTAAATGATGGAAAAATAGACGGAATTGGAACATCTGAAGAATTATTAAAAACAAATGAAATCTATAGAGAAGTATATGAAACACAGATGAAAGGAGGAGATGATAATGACGAAAACAAAGACTAAAAAAAGTCATACAATAAGAAGATTACTAAAATATGTAACAGAAAGTTATAAACTTCAACTAGTAGTTGTATTAATAAGTATTATTATAAGTGCTTTGGTTGGAGTTATAGGAACTCAATTTATAAAATATTTAATAGACGATTTTATAACTCCTCTTTTAGGAAGTAATGCTCCTGATTATACAGGATTACTTAATGTAATAATGATTATGGCATTAATTTATTTATTAGGTGTAATTTGTACATATATATATAACAGATTAATGATAAATATATCACAAGGAGTTTTAAACAAAATTCGTAAGCAAATGTTTAACCATATGCAAAAATTACCAATTAGATATTTTGATAGCAAAACACATGGAGAAATAATGAGCACATATACAAATGATGTTGATACATTAAGACAAATGTTAAGTCAAAGTATACCACAAGTATTTTCTGCATCTGTTTCAATGGTTGCAGTCTTGGTAGCTATGTTTGCGACAAATCTATATTTAACTTTAGTTGTACTTGCTATGGTTGTTTTAATGATATTTGTATCAAGATATTTGGGAGGCAATAGTTCTAGATTTTTCGTAAAACAGCAAGAAGATATTGGTAGAGTAAATGGATATATAGAAGAAATGATGGAAGGACAAAAAGTTGTAAAAGTATTTAATTATGAAGAAGAATCTAAAAAGAAATTTGATGAATTAAATGAAGATTTGTGTGAAAGTATGACAAAGGCTAATATGTATGCAAATATTTTAATGCCATGTATTATGAATATTGGTAATTTAGGTTATGTACTAGTAGCAGTAATTGGTGGCATATTATCTGTAAATGGAATCTTAACAATAGGAAGCATAGCAGCATTTTTACAATATGTAAAAGCATTTACAAACCCACTTGGTCAAGTGTCACAACAAATGAATTCTATAGTTATGGCACTAGCAGGTGCTGAAAGAATATTTAATTTAATAGATGAGGAAGTTGAAATAGATGAAGGATATGTAACACTTGTAAATGCAAAAATAGAAAATGGAAAAATAATAGAATCAAAAGAAAGAACTGGTATATGGGCTTGGAAACATCCACATCAAGATGGAAGAATTACATATACAAGACTTCGTGGTCAAGTTGAGTTTGAAGATGTTCAATTTGGATATGAAGAAAATAAAAGAATTTTGCATGACATAACTTTAACAGCCAAAGAAGGGCAAAAAGTTTCATTTGTTGGAGCAACAGGTGCAGGAAAAACAACAATTACAAACTTAATAAATCGATTCTATGATATTCAAGAAGGAAAAATTAGATATGATAGAATAAATATTAGAAAAATCAAAAAAGATGATTTAAGAAGATCTCTAGGAATGGTTTTACAAGATACAAGCTTATTTACAGGAACAATTAAAGATAATATAAGATATGGAAAACTAGATGCAACAGATGAAGAAGTTATAGAAGCGGCAAAACTTTCAAATGCAGATAGATTTATAAAACACTTACCACAAGGTTATGATACAATGATAACAGGAAATGGGGAAGGTCTATCACAAGGTCAAAGACAACTATTATCAATTGCAAGAGCAGCATTAAATAATCCACCAGTTTTGATATTAGATGAAGCAACATCAAGTATTGACACTAGAACAGAAAAAATTGTTCAAGATGGAATGGATAAATTAATGAAAGGAAGAACAGTATTTGTAATTGCACATAGATTATCTACTATTAAGAACTCAGACTTAATAATGGTTCTTGATCATGGCAGAATAATTGAAAGAGGAAATCATGATGAATTAATTAAACAAAAAGGAACATATTACGGATTATATACAGGTGCAATTGAAATTGATTAATATATTAATTAGAGGTGTAGAATCAAATAATGATTTTACACCTCTAACCTTTAGATTGAGGAAAATTTCTCAAATATTTTTTCTATGGCTTCATCTTCAAAAATAATCTCATATTTTTTATTTGCCATAGATAAAGATTGAGTTAAAAGAATTAGATAAGCTAATTGCCTAATTACTTTAACAGTTAGATTTTCAAATGATGGATTAGATATAAATCTATTAAACATTATATCTATGTCTCCATCAGAAACATCAAAAGAGTTTCTTTCGCCTAGAAATTCAATTTCTCCATTCTCATAAAAGAAAATTTGAATTTTTTCTTGTTCTTCAATTTGTAACCTGATGTCTTCTAGTTGTGATTTTTTGTCAGAAATTTCAGACATTTTATTACACATCTCAAGTGAGAGATTATCGTAACACCGTACGATTTCTCTAAAATTCTCTCGATGTTCTGTTAGCTGTTTCAAAAACTCAATTAGAGCCAGGCGTTCCTTGTATAAAGAAGCCTTTAAAGATTTTCTCTTTTGAACTAATTCCTTATGCTCACCTTCTAATGATATAAGGCTTTCACTTAAATCTTTTTCTAACTCCTTAAGAGTTTCTAAATGAGATTTAGGCTCAGTTTTTGTTAAAACCGTTTCAGAATCATCTAAATCTAAATCTCTGAAAGAAAGTTTTTGTACTACAGGAATAGATATATTTGGTATATCCATTCGCTTAGAATTAGATGGGGGCTGTTCTGCCTTTTTTCTTATTTTTGCATTTTGTTCAAGCCTCCGCTTCATTCCTTCATATGTATTAGAACGGAAAGTCTTTTTTAACCGTACTAAAAAGTCTTCTTCAGATATTTGAAAATAATCTGCAAAAGATGCAACTGTCCAGCCTCGTTTCAGTTTTTCTTCCATTAATTTGCCATTTAACTGTGTCATTATTCTTCCTCCTTATCGTCCTGAAAAAACTCCTTAGAAAATAAATCGATATTTTGAATTAAATTGCTTAATTCATTAGTAACAACATCAAAAGATTTATCTATTTCCTTAAAATCAATTGAAGTTGTATTAGTAGATTTATTTTTCGAGTTTGAATTACTCGTTCTAATAATTACACGAGTTAATAAATCTGTTCGGGTCATGTTATTTGCATCTGCTATTTCTTGCAAATAATCGTAAACCGTTGTGTAATGCAGATTGTAAATTTCGGCGATTTCCTTGATTGTTTTTCCTTCATTATGTAATCGCATAAAATTTTGTTTCATCCGAACTACCCTTTCTGAAACTCTTTCTTACATCAATTTACATAAGTTGTCAAATATCCAAATGTGTATTCTCTATTAGAAATTTCTAATAGAGAATAAAATATCATAAATAGGGTATATTAATATATGATTAAACAAAAATGAAAGGAATGTGAGTAAAATGGAAGGAAATCAAAAAATACACTGTTCAGTTGAAAGTTGTAAATACAAAAGTGAAACAGGAAATTTGTGTACTTTACAAGCAATACATGTAACACCAGTAACTAATAAAGACACAAAAAAACCTGATGAATCTATGTGTTCAAGCTATGAATATGAGAGAAACTAATCATAAAAGCGGATTTTTTAAAACATTTTATCTGTTTATGACATTTTAAAATCCGCATCTTTGATAATACCTTTGGTCCATTTAGAATGGTAATGTTTGAAACTTTTATCATCAAACAAAATTGTTCTAAATGGACCACTTGACATATTTAAAAAATAGAAATAAAATAGCTATAGAAAAACAAAGAGGAGGAATAAATATGTTAGTAACAACAAAAGAAATGTTTGAAAAATCAATGAAAGAAGGTTTTGCAATAGGGGCATTTAATATAAATGATTTAGAAATTTTACAAGGAATTGTAGATGCTGCAGGAGAATGCAATTCACCAGTAATATTACAGGCTTCTTCAAGTGCTATAAAATATGCAAGAATTAATTATTTAATGAAAATGGTAGAAGCTGCAACTGAAGAATATCCAAATATTCCTATAGCTATACATTTAGACCATGGACCTGATTTTGAAACAGCAAAAATGTGTATAGATAATGGTTTTACTTCTGTTATGATTGATGGTTCAAAATATGATTTTGAGGAAAATGTTAGGCTAACTAAACAAGTAGTAGACTATGCTCATTCAAAAGGAGTCGTAGTAGAAGCAGAACTTGGAAAATTAGCTGGAATTGAAGATGATGTAAATGTTGATTCAAAAGACGCTATGTATACAGATCCTGCTCAAGCAGAAGAATTTGTTAAAAGAACAGGTTGTGACTCATTAGCAATTGCAATTGGAACTAGTCATGGAGCATATAAATTCAAAGGAGAAGCAAAACTAAGATTTGATATTTTAAAAGAAATAAAAGATAGAATACCAAATACTCCTATAGTATTACATGGTGCTTCAACAGTAATTCCTGAGCTTGTTGATATGTGTAATAAATATGGGGGAAATATACCTGGAGCTAAAGGTGTTCCTGATGAAATCTTACATCAAGCAAGTATTTCAGGTGTTTCTAAAATCAATGTAGATACAGATTTACGTTTAGCTATGACAGCTGGAATAAGAAAAACATTTGCAGAAGAACCAAATGTTTTTGACCCTAGAAAATATTTAGGAAATGCTAGGGAATTAATAAAGGAAACTGTTAAACATAAAATGACAGATGTTTTTGGCTCAAGTAATAAAGCATAAGTATTTTTATAAATTATAAAGATGTAGATAGGTAAAAAACTTGTTATATAAAGCTTTGAATTACCTGAAGCTACATCTTTTTGCTATTCTATGAAGTTTATATAACTTTATGAGAGACTAAAAAATAGTGGCCAATTATTCATCATCATTATTGTCATAATTATTTTGAAGTTGATTTCCATAATACCAAACTAAAGCAACTATAGCAATTGCTGCTATACCAATAATTAACCATGTCCATGCAGTTGCATTCATGCCCATGAATGTACTACCAGTTTCAGCAGAAGTTCTAGTTGCTGTATAACCTACATCATTTTTAGTATCTTCTGCAATATTTCCCATATCATTTGTAGCATCATGAGCCATATTTTCTGTACCACCTGTTATATTTTTACTTGTATTTGATAAATCTCTTGCACCATCTTCAATAACATTTTCAGCACCACCAACTGCATTTCTTACACCTTCAGCAGCATCTTTTAACATATTGTTTTCAGTCGCATAACAGAAAGAAAATGTAAAAATTCCTATTAGTAGTATGCTAAGAATAGTAAATAATTTTTTGTACATAAAATTATCCTCCTTTTAAAACATATATATTATTATTATTTTAAGTTTTAAAAAAAATATACAGACAAAAAAATCCAAAAAATTTTAAATTTTTTGGATATATATATTACTATGGAATTATTTACTAAGTTTAATTAAGATGGCTATTGATAATAATACTAATAAAATACCAATCACAATTAACAAAATATTTAAAATATCTGTTATACTTAACTCTGAATCAGATGAATAATTACTTACAGTTGCAGATTCATCTGTTGTTCCAGTATAATTGTCAAAAGAAGTTGTATTACTATTTTCTTCATAAGAATTATTTGTATAATTACTTGTATTTGATGTATTTGAAGTTACATTATTTGTTGTATTATTAGAAATAGTACTATTTACATCTTCACTTACAATGTTATTTGTATCTGTAGATATATCATTATCTGTAACATTAGCATCTACAGCAAAAACATATGATGAAATAAAACAAAATAAAATACAAATAACACTACATAAAAAAACTTTACGAAATTTACATATCATTTTAAAATTACCTCCTAATTAATAAAAAGTTTATCTTTAGCTCATGTAATAATATTATCATAAATAAATAAAATTTGTCTAGTATTTTTAGCAAATTTATTGTATAATTAAAGAAATTAAAAATAAAATATTGTCAAAAAGGAGAATGATAATATTGAATAATAAAAAAGTATTAATTGGAATAAGTGGGGGAGTGGATAGTTCTGTATCTGCATTACTATTAAAACAAAATGGATATGATGTAACAGGTGTAACACTAGAATTATTTGAAAATAGTAAAAATACATATGAAGATGCAAAAAAAATATGCGATTTTTTAAAAATACCACATTACATATATAACTGCAAAGAAGACTTTAAAAAAAATATTATAGATGATTTTATAAATTGTTATTCCAATTCTTTAACTCCAAACCCATGCATTGAATGTAATAAATATATGAAATTTGGATTTATGTATAAAAAAGCTCAAGAATTAGATTGTAATTATATTGCTACTGGACATTATGCAAAAACTGAATATAGTGAAAAATATAAAAGATGGATATTAAAAAAATCCAATTCTCAAACAAAAGATCAGACATATGTATTATGGAATATTTCCAAAGATTTATTAGAACATATTATTTTCCCATTAGCAGATTTTGAAAACAAAGATCAGATAAGAAAAATAGCAAACGATAATAATATACATGTTGCAAATAAACCTGATAGTGAAGATATTTGTTTTATTCCAAATGGGAATTATAAGAAATTTTTAGAAGAAAACTCTAAATTAAGACCAAAAAAAGGAAATATCATAAACTCAAAAGGTGAAATACTTGGGATTCATCAAGGCATATATAATTATACTATAGGACAAAGAAAAGGACTTGGAATATCAAATAAAGTTCCTTTATATGTACTAGGTTTCAACAAAGAAAAGAATGAAGTAATAGTAGGGGAGGAAAAAGAACTATATAAAAAAGAAATTTATGTAAAAGATATCAATTTATTATTACTAGATAAAATAGATAAAGACATGAATGTAACTGTCAAAACAAGGTATTCAACTAAATCTGCAAATGCCAAAATATCAGAATCTCAGGAAATTATAAAAATCACATTTGATGAACCTCAAAGAGCAATTACACCAGGACAGTCTGCTGTATTTTATTTAGATGATATAGTAGTTGGTGGAGGGAAAATATTAAAATGACTATAAAATTAAACAAAATTAAAATGCGAGATGTCAGTATTCTAAAATTTAGAATACAAAAAGCATCTCGCTAAATTTTTTGTTCATTACATATAAATAAAACAATTGTTTTTAATTACAAAATACTGCTTTTATATCTTTGGCCTTTAATACGTAAATTGGTATTCCTGAACGATCTATGGTTTTATGATAAGGAATATTAAAAGTATGTATAGCTCTTAATTCCTCATCATTAAGTGGTGTTGAAATTGTTTCAACTTTTTGGTTAGCAATTCTGCTATATAAATGTTTTGAAATATACCCTTTAAAATGCATATTTTTGTACCTCCTTTGTATATATGTAATGAACAATATGTAAAAAACAAAATTATTATACAACACAAAAAATAAGAAACATGTCGAAACATGTCTCTAATTCAATAATTTTTCTAATTCTTTTATTTTATCTCTATTTTCTGCTGCTTTTTCAAATTCCATTTCACTTGCAAACTTAAGCATTTCATCTGTCAACTTATTAATAACTTCTTTAATATCATCTTTATTTTCTAATTTATATTCTATACCAATATCCTCTTGTTTAATAATACTAATAGTATCACGCACTGATTTTTGAATTGTTTTAGGAACAATATTATGTGCTAAATTATATTCTTGCTGTATTTTACGCCTACGATTAGTTTCAGAAATTGCTTTTTCCATACTTTCTGTTAATTCATCTGCATACATTATAACAGTTCCATCTGTGTTTCTTGCTGCTCGACCAATTGTCTGAATTAGTGATCTTTCTGAACGTAAAAATCCTTCTTTATCTGCATCTAAAATAGCTACTAAGGATACTTCAGGCAAATCTAAACCTTCTCTTAATAAATTTATACCAACAAGAACATCAAATTCACCAAGTCGTAAATTCCTAATAATTTCCATTCTTTCTAAAGCTTTTATATCTGAGTGCATATAGTTTACTTTTATATCTAAACTTTTCAAGTACTCTGTTAAATCCTCTGCCATTTTTTTGGTTAATGTAGTAACTAAAACTCTTTCATTTTTTTCAACTCTTATACGAATTTGTTCTATAAGATTATCAATCTGATTTGAAACAGGTCGAACTTCAATTTTAGGATCTAAAAGACCAGTAGGTCTTATAATTTGCTCTACAACATTTTCTTTTGAATGTTCTTTTTCATATTCAGCAGGAGTAGCACTAACAAAAATAACCTGATTTATTCGTTTCTCAAATTCTTCAAATTTAAGAGGTCTATTATCATAAGCTGAAGGTAATCTAAAACCATAATTAACTAACGAGTCTTTTCTTGATTTATCACCATTATACATAGCTCTTACTTGAGGTATTGTGGCATGTGATTCATCTATTAATAGCAAAAAATCTTTTGGAAAATAATCAAACAAAGTAAATGGTGGAGAACCAGGAGCACGTCCACTTATATGTCTTGAATAATTTTCTATACCTTGGCAAAAACCAGTTTCTTTCATCATTTCAATGTCAAAATTTGTTCTTTCTTCAATTCTTTGTGCTTCAATTAATTTTCCTTGTTCTTTGAAAAATTTAATTCTATCATCTAATTCTAGTTCTATATTTTTTATAGCTCTTTCCATTTTGTCACTTGTTGTTACATAATGTGAGTTAGGGAAAATCATAACATGCTTTCTTTCTGCTATTGCTTTTCCAGTCAATGGATTTATTTCTTGAATTTTTTCTATTTCATCACCCCAAAACTCAACCCTTATTGCACTTTCAGATTGATCTGATGGATATATTTCTACAATATCTCCTTTTGCTCTGAAAGTTCCTCTTTTAAAATCTATTTCATTTCTATTATATTGCATATTTACTAATTTTTTTAGAACTTCTGTCCTTGTTTTTTGCATACCAGGTCTTAAAGAAATAATCATATGTTCATAATCAATTGGATCACCTAAACCATAAATGCAAGAAACTGAGGCAACAATTATTACATCTCTTGTTTCAAATAATGAAGCTGTTGCAGAATGTCTTAGCTTATCAATTTCATCATTTATAGAAGCATCTTTTTCTATATAAGTATCTGAACTTGGTATATAACTTTCAGGTTGATAATAATCATAATAGCTTACAAAATATTCTACATTATTTTCAGGAAAAAACTCCTTAAATTCTGAATAAAGTTGTCCGGCTAGTGTTTTATTATGCGCTAAAACAAGTGTCGGTTTTTGAACTTTTTGAATAATATTAGCCATTGTAAATGTTTTTCCGTGATCCAGTAACACCTAATAATGTTTGATATTTCTTTCCTTCTTTTATTCCATTTGATAAATATTCTATTGCTTTTGGTTGGTCTCCTGTAGGTTTATAATCTGATACTAATTTAAACATTTTTGCCTCCTTTATTTAAAATATTTTAGCATGTTTTTAAAGAATTTACAATACCCACAGAAATTACAATTTCTGTGGGTAGGAGAATTAATCTAAATTTTTAATAAGTAAGACAAAGTCTTTTATTTTTTTTCTTGGCGAAAAAAATGATTCTTTGTAATGCAAATTTGATTCTAAAAGAAACCAAATTACGTCATTCTCTGATAAATCAAATTCTCTTATTAAGTTTTCTACAATCATATCACATGCAGAAGGTGAAATCTTGTCAGATTTTACATAACAAGAAATTATAACCTCTCCATTTTTAGTATAATCTTGTGTAGCTCCATGATTTTTTACCCGATAGTGATTTGCTTCAAGCATTTTAAGCAAACTGTCTGTAATTAAGTTAATTTTTTCAACCATATCTTTTCTCCTTTTTTAACCAACAATTTTTTGTAACAATTATATTTTATCATACATTTGAAAAAAATGTAACCAAACTATTGTTTTAATATTAAAAATATAGTATAATGTGTCTATGAAAAAGGAGAGGTATATAAATGAATGATAAAATAATAATAAAAGGAGCAAAAGAACATAATTTAAAAAATATAAATATAGAAATACCAAGAGATAAATTAGTTGTAATAACAGGTCTTTCAGGTTCAGGAAAATCCTCTTTAGCCTTTGATACATTATATGCAGAAGGGCAAAGGAGATATGTTGAAAGTTTATCTTCATATGCAAGACAATTTTTGGGAATAATGGAGAAACCTGCAGTAGAATCAATTGAAGGTTTATCTCCAGCAATCTCTATAGATCAAAAAACAACTTCAAAAAATCCACGTTCTACAGTTGGTACAGTAACAGAAATTTATGATTATATCAGACTATTATATGCAAGAATTGGTACACCTTATTGTCCTAAATGTGGTATTAAAATAGAAAAACAATCTATAGATCAAATTATAGATAATATATTAGAATTAGACATGAATACAAAGATTCAAGTTTTGTCACCTGTTGTAAGAGGTAGAAAAGGTGAATTTATAAAACAGTTAGAAGAATATCAAAAAGAAGGATTTGTAAGAGTTAGAATAGATGGAGAAATCTATGAATTAACAGATGATATTCAAATTGATAGAAAAAAGAAACATGAAATAGAATTAGTAGTAGATAGATTAGTTATAAAAGAAGATATTAGAAGTAGATTAACAGAATCTGTTGAGATTGCATTAAAACATGCTGATAATCTTGTATTAATTGACGTAATAGGGAAGAAACCTATATTATATAGTACTAATTATGCATGTCCACATTGTGGGTTCAGTTTTCCTGAACTTACACCAAGAATGTTCTCTTTTAATAACCCATTTGGAGCATGTCCTGAATGTATGGGTATAGGTTATTTAATGAAAATGGATGAGGATTTAATAATACCTGATAAAAATAAGACTTTATATGATGGAGTAAAAGCATTTGGCTCAAGTGTTATGAAAAGAGCAGATACTATGGCAAAAATGTATTTTGAAAGTATTGGCAGACACTATAATGTAGATATATCAGTACCAATAAAAAAATTACCTAGATGGTTTTTAGAAAAAATATTATATGGTACAGGAGATGAAACTATAAATTTTGAATACCAATCTTCTGCAGGAATAAGAAGATTTACTGCACCATTTGAAGGTGTCTTACCAACATTAGATAGACGCCATAGTGAAACAAAATCACAAGGTATGAGAGATTTTTATGAGATGTACATGAGTAATTCAGAATGTCCATCTTGTAAAGGTGCAAGATTAAAACCAGAAATTTTATCTATCAAAATAGGAGATAAAAATATTAATGACTTAACAGAAATGTCTATTAGAAATATTAAAGAATATTTAAACAAACTTGAATTAAATAAAACAGAAAAAATGATTGCTGAAATGATACTTAAAGAAATTGATAAAAGATTACAATTTTTAATTGATGTAGGTCTTGAATATTTAACTTTATCAAGAAGTGCAGGAACATTATCAGGTGGAGAAGCTCAAAGAATACGTCTAGCAACTCAAATCGGTTCAGGACTAACAGGTGTTTTATATATTTTAGATGAACCAAGTATAGGTTTACATCAAAGAGATAATGATAAACTATTAGCAACATTAAAAAAGTTAAGAGATTTAGGTAATACGTTAATAGTTGTTGAACATGATGAAGATACAATGTATGCTGCAGACCAAATAATAGATATTGGACCAGGAGCAGGTGCACATGGTGGAAATGTTATGGCACAGGGAACAGCCGAAGAAATCAAAAAAGTAGAGAAATCTATTACAGGACAATATTTAAGTGGAAGAAAAAAAATAGAAGTTCCTAAAAAGAGAAGAAAAGCGCAAAAAAATAAAGCAATAGAAGTACAGGGAGCTACAGAAAATAATTTAAAAAATATTAGTGTTAAATTCCCTCTAGGACTTTTTACATGTATTACAGGAGTATCGGGCTCAGGAAAGTCAACACTTGTAAATGAAGTCCTATACAAAACAATTGCAAAAGAATTAAATGGTTCAAATGAAAAAGCGGGTAAATGTAAAGGAGTAAAAGGTTTAAAACAAATCGATAAAATAATAAATATAGATCAATCACCAATAGGCAGAACTCCACGTTCAAATCCAGCAACATATACAGGTGTATTTGATTTAATTAGAGATATATTCGCATCTACAAATGAAGCCAAAATGCGTGGGTATGCAAAGGGAAGATTTAGCTTTAATGTACCAGGAGGTAGATGTGAAAGTTGTAATGGAGATGGTGTGCACAAAATTGAAATGCACTTTCTACCTGATGTATATGTGCCTTGTGAAGTTTGTAAAGGTAAAAGATATAATAGAGAAACATTAGAAGTAAAATATAAAGGAAAAAATATATCAGATGTTCTAGATATGACAGTTGAAGAAGCTCTAGATTTTTTTGACAAAATACCAAAAATCAAACAAAAGTTACAAACTTTATATGATGTAGGATTAAGTTATATAAAATTAGGGCAACCATCAACTACATTATCAGGTGGAGAAGCTCAAAGGGTAAAACTGGCAACAGAATTATCAAAAAGGGCAACAGGAAAAACATTATATATATTAGATGAACCAACAACAGGTCTTCATATAGCAGATGTTCACAAATTAGTGAATATTTTACAAAGATTAGTAGATACAGGAAATACAATATTGGTTATTGAACATAATTTAGATTTAATAAAAACATGTGATTATATAATAGATTTAGGACCTGAAGGTGGAGATAATGGTGGAGAAATTGTTGCTGTTGGAACACCTGAACAAATTTGTAAAAATGAAAGAAGCTTTACAGGTAAATTCTTAAAAAAATATCTTGAAATAGAATAAAAAACGATTGGAGAAACTAATCTGCAAAGAGAAAGCATTTTTGCTTTCTTTTTGTATTTATTAGAAAATTCATATAAGCTTTCCTAATAAATACAGAAATATAATAAGGTTACAAGAAAATACAGCAAAATTTTTTAAAAACTATAGCTAAAAAAAATATAGTTTGATATAATAACAATAATATTTCAATATAAATTACATAGGAGGTATAATAAATAATGCAGGAAAATAATTGTTGTATAGAAAAAGTAATAAATTTTGTAAAAGATTTGGAAAAAATATATAAGCAAGAAAAAGATAATCTAATATCAATGCTAGAAGAAATACAAGAAAAATTTGGATATATACCTAAAGAAGCACAAAAAGAATTATCAGAATATTTAAATATACCAATGGCAGAAATTTATGGTGTAATTACATTTTATTCTAGGTTTACATTAGAGCCAAAAGGAAAATATTCAATATCAATATGCTTAGGAACAGCGTGTTTTGTAAAAGGATCTCAAAAAATAATGGATAGGTTAAAAGATAGATTAAAAATAGAACCAGGACAAACAACAAAAGATGGATTATTTTCAATTGATGAAACAAGATGTGTAGGAGCATGTGGATTAGCGCCTGTATTTACTGTAAATGGTGAAGTGCATGGTAGAGCAACAGTAAAAATGCTAGATGAAGTCTTAGATAAAATAATATCAGATGAAAAAAATATGTAATTATAATATAAAACTAAAATATAATTATACCATGTTTTCAGAAAGGAATGATAAATATATGAAAACAATTGAAGAAATTCATGAAATTAGAAATTTAAAAAGAAAAGAATTAGATATACGAGTAAATACAAAAGCAGATACTAGAGAAAAACATATTTTAGTATGTCATGGTACTGGTTGTACATCTTCAAAATCTCCTCAATTACTTGAAACGTTTAGAAAAATTTTAAAAGAAAAAAATATAAATAATGTTAGAGTTATAAAAACAGGATGTTTTGGACTTTGTGCAAAAGGTCCAATAGTAATAATTAGACCTGAAGATACATTTTATGCAATGGTAAAAGAAGAAGATTGTGAAGAAATAATTCAAAAACATATTATTGAGGGTGAAAGAGTAACAAGATTATTATGCAAAGATATTGATGGAAAAATTGTAAACAGCTTAGATGAGCTTAATTTTTATAAAAAGCAAAAAAGAATAGCATTAAAAAACTGTGGTGTTATAAATCCTGAAGATATAGATGAATACATAGCATTTGATGGATACAGAGCATTAGAAAGAGTATTAAACGAATATTCACAAGATGATGTTATAAAAATAATTTCTGATTCAGGACTTCGAGGAAGAGGTGGAGCAGGTTTCCCTACAGGTAAAAAGTGGGAACTTACTAAAATGGCTAAAGGAGAACAAAAATATGTAGTATGTAATGCAGATGAGGGAGATCCAGGTGCTTTTATGGATAGAAGTATTTTAGAAGGAGACCCACATGCTGTATTAGAAGCTATGGAAATAGCAGGATATACTATAGGAGCCAACAAAGGATTTATATATGTAAGAGCTGAATATCCGATCGCAGTAAAAAGATTACAAATAGCAATTGAACAATCTAGAGAATATGGAATATTAGGAAAAAATATTTTTAATTCAGGCTTTGATTTTGATATAGAAATAAGATTAGGAGCAGGAGCATTTGTATGTGGAGAAGAAACAGCACTACTAGAATCAATAGAAGGAAAAAGAGGTCAACCAAGAGTAAAACCTCCTTATCCAGCCCAATGTGGATTATGGGGAAAGCCAACTTTAATAAATAATGTTGAAACATTTGCTAATATTGCACAAATAATTTTGAAAGGATCAGATTGGTATTCTTCAATAGGAACTGCAAATTCAAAAGGTACAAAAGTTTTTGCACTTGGTGGAAACGTAAATAATATTGGATTAGTTGAAGTACCAATGGGAACAACATTAAGGGAAATAGTTTTTGATATTGGTGGAGGAATTCCTAATGGTAGAGAATTTAAAGCTGCCCAAACAGGTGGACCATCAGGAGGTTGTATTCCAAAAGAACATTTGGATACACCAATAGACTATGAATCTCTAAAAGAAATAGGATCTATGATGGGATCAGGCGGATTAATTGTAATGGATGACACAAAATGCATGGTATGTTTAGCAAAATTTTATTTAGAATTTACAGTAAGTGAAAGCTGTGGCAAATGTACACCTTGTAGAATAGGAACTAAGCGTATGTTAGAATTATTAGAAAAATTATGTTCAGGAGAAGGTAGTGAAATAGATATTTATAAATTAGAAAAATTAGCTGTAAATATACAAAAATCAAGTATTTGTGGATTAGGGCAAAGTGCTCCAAATCCAGTTCTTAGTACATTAAAATACTTTAGAGAAGAATTTAGACAACATGCAATAGAAAAAGAATGTAAAACATTAGAATGTAAAGCGTTATCAAAAATAACAATAAATCCTGAAAAATGTAAAGCATGTGGACTATGTCAAAAACATTGCCCTGTAAATGCTATTCAAGGTGAAGCTAGAGAAAAAAGAACTATAAATCAAGATAAATGCATTAAATGCGGCACTTGTATATCAGCATGTCCATTCCATGCAATAGGAAATTAACTAAGATATAATCTAATTTATAAAAGAAAGAGAGATGCATATGGAAGAGAAAATGATTAATTTAACAATTGATAATCAAGAAATATCAGTACCTGAAGGTACAACTATTTTAAATGCAGCAAAACAAGCTGGAATAGATATTCCAACTTTATGTTTCTTGAAAGATATAAATGAAGTTGGAGATTGTAGAATGTGTATAGTTGAAGTAGAAGGAAGAAAAGGATTTGCAACATCTTGTATTCAAACTGTAGAAGAAGGAATGATTGTACATACTCATACACCAAGTGTACTTGAAGCAAGACATGTAATATTAGATTTAATAATTTCCAATCATGCAAAAGATTGCCTAACATGTACTCGTTCAGGAAATTGTGAATTACAAAAATTGGCAGTAAAATTTAATGTTCTTAGTGTAGAATTTCCAGGTGAAATGACAAAACATAGGGTAGATGATTTATCTCCATCAATAGTCAGAGATTTTAACAAATGTATACTTTGTAGAAGATGTGTTGCAGCATGTAAAAATGTTCAAGGCATTGGTGCAATTGACTGTATAAACCGTGGATTTGAATCATGTATATCAACAGTAGGGGATAGCAGTCTAAATGACGTGAATTGCACATTTTGTGGTCAATGCATAGAAGCATGTCCAACTGGAGCTTTGCATGAAAAAGAAACTATAAATGATGTATGGGTAAAATTAAAAGATCCGGAAACAACAGTTATTGTTCAAACTGCGCCAGCTGTCAGAGTTGCTTTAGGAGAAGAATTTGGAATGCCAATAGGAACAAATGTTGCTGGTAAAATGGTTACAGCCTTAAAAAGACTAGGATTTGATAAAGTATTTGATACAAATACAGGTGCTGATTTTACAATAATGGAAGAAGCAACAGAATTTGTAGAAAGATTTAAAAATAATGACAATTTACCTATGATTACTTCTTGTAGTCCAGGATG
The DNA here is from genome assembly GCA_944388755.1 of uncultured Clostridia bacterium. GTDB lineage: Bacteria > Bacillota > Clostridia > TANB77 > CAG-508 > CAG-269. The sequence goes on from CALXJY010000022.1 coordinate 20,133, forward strand.
GGTTAAGTATATAGAAATGAATTATCCTGAACTTTTACCACACTTATCTAGTTGTAAGTCACCACATCAAATGTTTGGAGCAATACTTAAAACTTATTATGCAGAAAAAGAAAGCATAGATCCTAAAAAATTATATGTAGTTTCTGTAATGCCTTGTATAGCTAAAAAGTTTGAAAGACAAAGACCTGAAATGAAAGAAGAAGAACTATATGATGTAGATAATGTAATAACAACTAGAGAATTAGCAAGAATGATAAAACAGGCAAATATTGAATTTGAAAAATTACAAGATAGTAAATTTGATAATCCAATGGGAGAAGCTACAGGAGCTGGCGCAATTTTTGGAGTTACAGGAGGAGTTATGGAAGCTGCACTTAGAACAGCACAAGATATACTAACAGGAGAAGATTTACAAAAAATAGATTTTAAACAAGTTAGAGGTACAGAGGGAATAAAAAGAGCAGAAGTAGAAATTGCTGGCAAAAATATTAGCCTAGTATCTGCGAGTGGACTTTCAAATGCTAGAAAGATTTTAGAAGAAATAAAGCAGGGAAAAGCAGATTATCAGTTTGTGGAAATAATGGCATGCCCAGGAGGATGTATAATGGGTGGAGGTCAACCTATAAAAGATTCTAAGACACAAGCAGAAGTTGATATTAAGAAATTGAGAGGAGAAGCTCTATATTCAATTGACGAAAAAAGTACTATAAGAAAATCTCATGAAAATCCAATATTAAAAACAATTTATGCAGATTACTTGGGAAAACCAGGAGGAAAAAAAGCACATAAGCTTTTACATACATACTATTATAAGAGAGAAAAGTATAATATATAATATAGAATCTATAATCTATAATAATAGCCACATTCTATAAATTTAGTGGCTATTATTATATCATAAACATTAATTATTATTTTGACATAAAAGTTAATACTAAGTCAGAATGACTTTCTTGTGAAAATAACATTATTTTATTGTCTATTTAAGTTACGTAACTTAAAACTTCATATTGTTTCCTTATATAGAAAAAATATACTATAATACTAAAAAACTATTTATCACAATTTTGTTTTTCATTATTATTATTATTTTTTCCATTATTTTTATTATTTTTCTTGTTTTCTTTATTTGACATGAGTAGCACCTCCATTTCATAATTCTACTTATATTTTGTCAACTTTTAATAAAAATATACATAAAATACATTGAAATATATAAAAATAAGTGATATTATAGTTAAAATAACTTGAAAGGATTGAAAAAAATGGCTTTTACAAATAGTAAATTAGAAAAATTTGAAAATTATTTAAAATATAGAAAAGTTGCTATAATTGGATTAGGAGTAAGTAATATACCATTAATAGACTATTTATATAATAAAAAAGCAAATGTTACAGTTTTTGATAATAGAGAAATTGATGAATTACCAAAAGATATAATGAACAAAATAACAAATTATGGATTCAAATTTTCATTTGGAAACAATGCTTTAGAACAGCTTCATAATTTTAATTTAATATTTAGATCTCCTAGCTGTTTACCTACTACAAAAGAGTTAGAAAATGAAGCAAAAAATGGAGCCATTGTTACAACGGAAATAGAACTATTTATGAAAATGTGTCCAGCTAAAATAATAGGGGTTACAGGAAGTGATGGAAAAACAACAACAACTAGCTTAATAAATGCCATATTACAAAAAGCAGGATATAAAACATTTTTAGGAGGAAATATCGGAAATCCATTATTTACAAAATTAAATGAAATAAATGAAAAAGATATTGTAGTTTTAGAACTTAGCAGTTTTCAATTGATGGGAATGGAAATAAGTCCACAAATCTCAGTTATTACTAATATAACACCAAATCATTTAAATATACATAAAGATTATGAAGAATATATAGAAGCAAAGAAAAACATTTTTAAATATCAAAATGAAAATGGGATTTTAGTTTTAAATTATGATAATGAAATAACAAAAAAATTTAAAAAAGAAGCCAAAGGTAAAGTTATATATTTTAGTAGTAAGAAAAAACTTGATAATGGCTACATAGTAGATGAAAATATAATAAAAATATGTAATGATAAAATTAGAAATCATATAATAAATACAAACAACCTCATATTAAAAGGAATTCATAATTATGAAAATATATGTGCAGGACTTGCTGCAACAAATACACTAGTAGATAATGATACAGCAGTAAAAGCTATAAAAGAATTCAAACCAGTTGAAAATAGATTGGAATTTGTAAAAGAATTAAATGGTATAAAATGGTATAATGATTCAGCTAGCTCATCTCCAACAAGAACAATAGCAGGTATAAATGCATTTAAAGAAAAGATAGTGTTAATAGCAGGAGGATATGATAAAAATCTTGATTATACTCCTTTAGCAAAAGAATTAATAGGAAAAGTTAGCAAATTAATTTTAATGGGGCAAACGGCAGAGAAAATCTTTGAAGCAGTAAAAAATGAGACTGAAAAACAACATACAGAAATTCCAATATACATGACAAATAATTTAGATGATGCAATAAGACTAGCAAAAAAGTATGCTAGAAAAGACGAAGTTGTATTATTTTCACCAGCAAGTGCTAGTTTTGATATGTTTAAAAATGCAGTTCAAAGAGGAGAAATTTTTAAAGAAAAAGTAAATAAATTAATTTAGTTAAGCAAATTAATAGGGTATTCATTATGTGAATACCCTATTTTGCAGAGAACACTTAAATTAAATAGCTATAAAAACTAGTTTTACTTTTGCTGATAATTATAGATCATCTGAACTGCAACTGTAATAACTGAAACTGTTTGACTGTATTGACCAAAAGTTCTATATCATATGTTCCTGATGGCAAAGTATAACCTAAGTTATCTGAATGAAATCCATTGTCACATATAAAAGTCCAACTTTTAAAATCACCAGTCGAACGATTCGTAAATCTTAAAACAACTACTCCAGAATGACCTAATCCTAACCACGTGTTATAAGTTCCAGTATACTCAACTTTTGACACTGTACCATTAATACTGATACTAGTATTATTAGGATAGCTAATTATAGAAGAACTACCCCGAGGTGTAATTTTTGTATTTTCACCAATATCAGTAACAGGTATAGATGTAACATTGCTTGCAAAAATTGGTATTGATGTAAAACAGAGACTTAATGTTACTATTAACAACATAATAAAAAAACATGGAAAAAATTTACATTTTTTATTATAAATGATACAATATAATTATATTAAAGATACTAGCTTTATTTTATATAAAGAATGGAGGGATATATATGAAAAATAAAACTACAAAAATAATATTTATAGTATTACTAATAATTATAATTTTAATTATAATCAATTTAATAAGAAATTACAGTATTATTAAAGAAATCAGTAATTCTAATGAAAGATTCAAGGAAAATATCGGCAAAATTAATAATTTTTATTTGTTAAAAGAAACAAAATCATCAAGTGAAGATGGATATATGGATGTAAAAACAGAAGTTTATTATAAAGATGGAACTTATCTTGAAAAAGTTGATGGAAATGTAAATGATGAAAAAAATATAACAATTACCTGGTATGATTATAATAATAAAAATGGAATAAGAATATCCAACAATACAGAAGAAGAAATCTCAGTCAATGATATTCCCAAGATATCTAATTTATTAGATATTTATAAAATATCTAATGAAAACATTATAAAGGTTCTATTCTCAAAATATTTATTTGTACCAATTTCAATAAAAGAAAATAGTTATGTTTTTAATGATAGTGGAACAATTACATATATCAATAAAGATAATAAGCTAATTAAAAAGTCAATAGGAAAAGATATACAAAAAACACAAAAATTTAATGAAGGAATAGTTCAAGATACAGATGTAGAAAAACCAAGTATAAAAGATTTATAAAAAATTAAGAGTTATTGCAAAGCATACTATCTTATCCTTATTAGACCAAAAGTTTAATAAAGATAAGCACAATTCAAAGCAATAGCTCTTTTTATGTTATAGAACAAATTGAAAAGCCCTATATTTCATAATCTTTTGGCTTTCCGTTAATTTGTTCTGCACCAAATTTTTCTATACAATAAAAAAACATGTTCTAAAAAAGACAACCTTAGAATATTATATAATATAATAAATTTATTGGAGGTACAAAATGACCATAGAAGAAAGAAAAACAATTAACACAAATATTATTCAAAATTTAATATTAGAAAACAGAGAGAAACTCACTATATCAGGAGTTAATGATGTTCTGAGTTTTGATGATCAAGTTGTTGTTGTAGAAACAGATCTAGGACTATTAACTGTTAAGGGAGAAAATATAAGAGTAAATAAATTAAGTTTAGATACATCAGAAGTTATTTTAGAAGGACATATTTCATTTTTATCCTATAGTGATAAAGAACAAGAAAAGAGCAAAGATGGCGGATTAATAAGTAAAATTTTCAAATAACTATTCTAGTGATTTTATAAAAGTTTTACAAAAGTGAGGAGAAAAATGATTGTAAATCAAGCTTTTATTTTTATAATTTTTATAGTAATTGGTGCTGTAATAGGGATATTATTTGATATTTTTAGAGTTTTAAGAAAAATAATAAAAACAAAAGATAGTGTAACATATATGCAGGATATATTATTTTGCTTAATTACTGGATGTATACTATTATATGGTATTTTTAAATTTAATCATGGTGAAATACGCATATATATGTTTATTTCTATAATTATAGGGGTATTCTTGTATATTTTAACTATAAGTAAGTACTTTATAAAATTAAGTGTTTTAATATTAAATAAAATAATATATGTAACTAAGAAAATATTTAGTATTTTACTTATTCCACTAAATTACATATATAATTTGATACACAAAATATTTAAACCAATATCTTTTATAATAATAAATGTAAGAAAAATTTTGTCAAATTTAAAAATAAAAATTATAAAAAAATCGAAAAAGAATGTAAAAAAATTCATAAATTAGAAGGAATTTACAAAAAAAAGTAGAATAATATATTATATTATAAAGATGAAATTGAAAAGAGGCATACTTATGAAAAAAACTAAAACATTGTTTAAAATTTTATTTATAACAGTTATATTAATATATGTGGCATATACATTTATTACACAGCAAAAAACAATAAATCAATATGCAGAAAATTGTGAAAAATTAGATGCACAAATTGCAGAACAAAAAGATTATAAAGAAGATTTAACGAAACAAAAAGAAAATACAGAATCAGAAGAATTTATAGAAACTACTGCTAGAGAAAAATTAGACATGTATTTACCTAATGAAAAAGTATATACAGATACAGGTTTTTAGTATAATTTTATAACAGTTTAATACTTTATAAATATTAGTATTAAACTGTACTTTTATTTTTTACCAACAAATTAAAGTCACAATAAGATTAATAATTCCTAGGATTTTTATAACTCAAATTAATAATAAAAAAATAAGCAACATAAAATTAATACATAATAAAATTTAAATTTTCTATAGGAAAATATTGCAAATTTTTGTTTTGTATGATATACTAAAAGTCAATAAAGTCTTATGGTTCATAGATAATTTAATCATATGTATAAATTTTAAATTTTGTCTTTTTATTTATCCAAAAATTAGTTTATTTTATTATTTATAAGGAGGAAAATATGCTAAAACTAGAAAATATGACTTTAATAGAATTAAAAAAATTAGCAAAGGAAAATAATATAAAAAACATATCTAAACTAAAAAAAGAAGAACTGATAGATGCACTATCAAATATTCTTATTGTAGAAAATGATAAAAATAATATTATTAATTATACAAGTAACATAGAAAAAGAAAATACTGAACCAGTTGTAGACTATAAACTTACAAATGAAGGAGATTCAATAGTTGAAGGAGTTCTAGATATTTTACCAGACGGATATGGCTTCTTAAGAGGTGAAAACTATCTTTCTACATCAAAAGATGTGTATGTTTCTGCTATACAAATAAAAAGATTTAAACTAGATACAGGAGATATTGTTAAAGGAATTTCAAGATTTAGAGAAGGAGAAAAATTTCCGTCATTAATTTTCGTTGGAGAGGTAAATGGAGAACACCCTGAAAAAATAGCAAAAAGAAAAAGATTTGATGAATTAATACCTATATATCCAAATCAAAAATTAAAGTTAGAAACAGATAGTAAAGAATACGCTATGAGAATTATAGATTTAATAAGTCCAATCGGAAAAGGTCAAAGGGGCATGATTGTAGCGCCTCCTAAAGTTGGTAAAACAACCTTATTGAAGAAGATAGCAAATAGTCTAACAACAAACAACCCAGATGTAGAGTTAATTGTACTTCTAATTGATGAAAGACCTGAAGAGGTTACAGATATGAAAAGATCGATTAATGGGCAAGTAATTTATTCTACATTTGATGAACTTCCTGAACACCATGTAAAAGTTGCAGAGATGGTTTTAGAAAGAGCTAAAAGAATTGTAGAACAAGGTAAAGATGTTGTTATTTTATTGGACAGTATAACAAGATTAGCAAGAGCCTATAATTTAGTTATACCACCATCTGGAAGAACGTTATCAGGTGGTATTGATTCAGCAGCACTTCATAAACCAAAAAAATTTTTTGGTGCAGCAAGAAATATAGAAAATGGGGGAAGTTTAACAATTTTAGCAACAGCATTAATAGAAACAGGTAGCAGGATGGATGACGTAATTTTCGAGGAATTCAAAGGAACAGGTAATATGGAAGTACATCTAGATAGGAAATTATCAGAAAAACGTATTTTCCCAGCAATTGATATTAATAAATCAGGTACAAGAAGAGAAGATTTACTATTAACTCCAAAAGAAAAAGATATAGTATTTGCTCTTAGAAAAGCCATGAATACATTACCTGTTGCAGAGGTAACTGAACAAGTAATTAAAAAAATGACTGAAACAAAAAATAATCAAGAATTTCTTGATAAAATTGATCTATTTGTTCATACTTTTAGATAAATGTAAACACATACTGTATTATTTTATGATAATAAATACATAATTGATAAACTATACAAAAAATGTCTTTTTGTTGCTATATTTAAATTATTCTGTTTGTTTTTTTAGCTAATTTACATAATGAATATATAAAAAGCACTATTTTAGTATAATAGTGTTTTTGTTTTCATAATATATGCTATATATTGTATATTTGACAAATTTAAAAATATGATGTATATTAAATTTGCCTTTCGCCAAGAGGTAGAAAGGAGGGTTATATTTTGCAAAACTTTAAGAACTTCATTATCCTATTATTGGAACTTTGCATTCTTAAGTTAATTCTTAGGATATTAAAAGAACTTGACAAATAGGGTAAAGGACTAGGTTTTAGATTGGTTACCTAGTCCTTTTATTTTGCAAAACTTCATTTTTTGCTTAAGCTAAATATATTTTAGCACTTATTTTATTATATGTCAAATTTTATAAAAAAATTCTTATTTTTTTAATAAAAATATTGTAAAATTAAAAATATGAGGTATAATATACCACATAAAGACTAAAGCAATAAAAGTAATAATTATTGTAATTATTATTTTAGTCCAATTATTCATAGGGGTTCACCTCTTTAATGGTGTATGATATGGTATAAGTAGCCTAAGTGCTACTTTTTTTTATATATTAGGAAAGTCATAAGAAATAATAATATGCCAATGTTGACATAAATCAAAGGAAAGAACATGAT
>CALXJY010000023.1 GCA_944388755.1 uncultured Clostridia bacterium
ATTTACACACCTGACTTAGTTGAAATTACTAAGTCGAAGGTGTGTATTTCCATTTTTTTACTGTCAAACTTAGGTTAAGTATATAACTTAATAAAAAAAAATTCTATTTAAAATATAACACACATGCGAAAAAACTGCAATACAAAAATCAAAAATATATTAGAATTTAAAATCTGAAAAACAAAGAGAATACTTATAAATCAATAAAAAATAAAGATTAAAATTATTATTAAGTTAAATATAATTACAGTTTTTATATTTAATATATAATTTTTTATTTATAAAGTAGAGTAATTTTTCTTCCTTGTACTTCTATAAATCCTTCGTTTTTCAAATGTTTTAATTCTCTAAACATTGCAGATCTATCAACAGAAAGATAGTCTGCTAAATCTTTAAAAGTACAGTTTAAATAAATATTATTTAATGGTCCTTTTTTGTTTTCTATTTCAAAAAATTCAAGTAGTTTTTCTCTTATTTGTTTTTTTTCTAATACTTTTACTCTTTCATTTGTCTTTCTAAATTTTATATTTATAATGTCAAATAAATTACTAAAAAATATATTAAAATAATTATGATTTAAATTTGATGGGTTCATGAGTTTATTATAATCAATAACTAAAACTGTTGTATCTTGTTTAGCAATTATTTGACAGTCATCACTATTTGTATATGAAATATTATTTCCAAACACACTATTTTTGCTCAAATTTTCTTTTATCATTTCATTTCCATTATATTCAATGTTTTCAATTTGTGCAAAACCTTCTAGGATAATTCCTATGATATTATCGTTTCTTATTGTTGGTAATATTTCTTGATTTTTTTCATATTTATACACGTGAACCCCTAGTAAATCGTACAGTTTCGTTATTTGTGCTTTACTTAAATTATCAAATGGATTTCTCATTTTTATCACCTTAAAAAAATTTTAACAAAAAATTTAAAAAGTTGCAAGTGCAACTTGTATATTATATTAATTATCTATATTATTTAGTCATGAAAAAAATTTATGAGGAGGAACCAAAGATATGAAAATAGTAAAAAGGGATGGTCACATTGTAGATTATGATCCAGAAAAGATTAGAGTAGCAATCGGAAAAGCAAATGAAGAAGTTAGGGGTAAAGAAAAAGCTACTAAAGAAGAAATAAAAGAAATCATAAAATATATTGAAGACCTAAATAAAAAAAGAATCTTAGTAGAAGATATTCAAGATATTATTGAACAAAAATTAATGGAATTTGGTAAATATCAATTAGCAAAAAAATATATTACATATAGATATACAAGAGAGCTAGTTAGAAAAGCAAATACTACTGATAAATCTATAAAAGAATTAATTGAAGGTGAAAATGAATATTGGAATAGTGAAAATTCTAATAAAAATGCTGAAGTTGTAACAACTCAAAGAGATTATTTAGCTGGTATAACTAGTACAGATATTACAAGAAGATTTTTACTTCCTGAAGATATTGTTGAAGCACATGACCAAGGGATTATACATTTTCATGATGCTGATTATTTTGCTCAAAATGCACTTCACAACTGTGAATTAATCAACTTAGATGATATGTTACAAAATGGTACAGTTATAAATGGTGTAATGATAGAAAAACCTCATAGATTTATAACTGCTGCTACAATTGCAACTCAAATAATCTTGGCTGTTACTTCTTCTAGTTATGGTGGTGCAACAGTTTCACTTACTCATCTAGCTCCTTTTGTAAGGTTAAGTTATGAAAAATATCTAAAAAAATATCAGGCTAGAAATTTAAGTAAAGAAGATTGCGAAAAATTTGCTATGCAAGATACTAAAAAAGAAGTTGAAGATGGAGTTCAAACTTTTAATTATCAAGTAAATTCTATGACAAATACAAATGGACAAGCACCATTTTTATCTGTTTGTATGTATTTGGGAGAAACTGATGAGTATAAAGATGAGCTTGCAATGATTATTGAGGAATTTTTAAAACAAAGAATTTTAGGATTTAAAAATGAAAAGGGTGTATATATAACTCCTGCATTTCCAAAATTATTATATATATTGGAAGAAGATAATATTAATGAAGATAGTAAATATTGGTATTTAACTAAACTTGCTGCAGAATGTACTGCAAAAAGAATGGTTCCTGATTATATTTCTGAAAAAGTAATGTTAGAATTAAAGAAAAATGAATTGGGTGATGGTGATTGTTATCCTTGTATGGGTTGTAGATCATTTTTAACACCTGATAGAACAATGAGTCTTGGTAATATTGCTAAAGCTAAAAATTATGTTGAAGGTAAAGGAAAATATTATGGTAGATTTAACCAAGGTGTTGTTACTATAAATTTACCTGATGTTGCACTTTCTTCTGAAGGTGATATGGACAAATTTTGGAAAATATTTGATGAGAGACTTGAATTATGCCATAGAGCTTTGCAATTAAGACATAAAAGATTAAGTAATGTTGTAAGTGATGTTGCTCCTATATTGTGGCAACATGGTGCATTAGCTAGACTTGAAAAAGGAGAGTCTATTCATGAATTATTACATCATGGATATTCTACCATTTCTCTTGGATATGCCGGCTTATATGAATGTGTTAAATATATGACTGGGCATTCTCATACTGATAATGGTGATGGTAAAGATTTTGCTATAAAAGTTATGCAACATTTAAATGATGCAACAGCTAAATGGAAAAAAGAAGAGGATATTGATTATTCTGTTTATGGTACACCTATTGAATCTACTACTTATAAATTTGCTAAATGTTTAAAAGAGAGATTTGGAACTGTAAAAGGTATTACTGATAAAAGCTATATTACTAATTCATATCATGTTCCTGTATTTGAAGAAATTGATGCATTTTCTAAGCTTAAATTAGAAAGTGAATTCCAAAAACTTAGTCCTGGTGGAGCTATCTCTTATGTTGAGACTCCTAATTTACAAAATAATATTGATGTAGTTATAGAAATTATTAAATTTATATATGATAACATTATGTATGCTGAACTTAATACTAAATCTGATTATTGTCAAAAATGTGGATATACTGGTGAGATATTAATTGATGATGATTTAGAGTGGTATTGTCCAAATTGTGGTAATAGGGATCATAATACATTAAATGTTGCAAGACGTACTTGTGGATATATCGGTACTAATTTTTGGAATAAGGGAAGAACTCAAGAAATTAAAGAAAGGGTATTACATATAGATAATAAGGAGGCTTAATTGTGAAATATAATTTAATTAGAAAAATGGATATATCAAATGGTCCTGGTGTTCGAGTTTCTGTTTTTATGCAAGGTTGTAGTTTCCATTGTAAAAATTGTTTTAATTCAGAGACATGGGATTTTAATGGTGGTAAAGATTTTACTGATAAGACTATTGATACTGTATTAGATTTATGTAATAAAGATGAAGTAAAAGGTTTATCTATATTAGGAGGAGAGCCTATGCATCCTTCTAATATAGCTGGAACTACAAAACTTGCAAAAGCTTTTAAGGAAAAATATCCTAACAAAAATTTATGGGTATGGTCTGGTTTTAAGTTTGATAAAGATTTAAAGGATAAAGATGTTTTAAATTATATTGATGTATTGGTTGATGGGCAATATGTAGATGAATTACATGACCCTACTCTAAAATGGAGAGGTTCTTCAAATCAAAGAGTAATTGATGTACAAAAGAGTCTTAAAACAGGAAATCTTATTATTAAAAATGATTAGGAGGTATTATATGAATAAAAATTTTATTGTTAAAAGATGTGCTTCATGTGGTGCAATAATTAAACTTTTAAGTGATTGTGACAATTCTAGTATTAAGTGTTGTGATAAAGAAATGGAAACTTTAGTTCCAAATTCTACTTCTGCAGTTGTTGAGAAACATGTTCCAAATTATGAGGTAGATGGTAATTTTATTTCTGCTAATGTTGCTCATGTGATGGAAGATGACCATTTCATTGAATGGATTTGTCTTGTTTCTGAAGATAAAGAATATTTTGCTTATTTTGTACCAGGTTCTGATGCTGTAGCTAAATTTCCTTATGTTCCTGGTTCTACATTATATTCATATTGTAATAAACATGGTTTATGGAAAACTGATGTTGTGTAATAATATATGATGGAATAACTAAAGTTTATAGAATTTGATTATAATAACTGTATTATTTTACAGTTATTTTTTCTTTTATTTTTTCATATTTACTTTCTCCTATTCCACTTACATTTTTTAAATCTTCAATTGTTTTAAATTTTCCATTTTGTTTTCTATATTCTATTATTTTTTCTGCTGTAGATTTTCCTATTCCATCTAAAGTGTCTAATTCTTCTAATGTAGCTGTATTTATATTTATTTTTTGGTTTTTTGTAGTTTTATTTTCTTCTTCTAATCCACTTTCTTTCGTTATTTCTTCATTTGTTTCATTACTATTTTTTGTAGGAATTTTAATTTTCATTCCGTCTTCTAATAAATATGCTAGATTAATTTTTTCTATATCTGCTTCTTCTGTTGTTCCTCCTGCTTTTTCTATTGCATCTGCTATTCTGCTTCCTTCTTGCAAACCATATACTCCCTGATTTTTAACAGCTCCTGTAATATATATTATTATTTCTGCTCCGTCTTCTGTTTCTTCTAATTCACTGCTTGATGTATTGCTTACAATATTTTCTTCATATGGTAATAGTTCTTCTTCATATATTTCTTCTTTATCTGATCCATATACATAATATATTATGGCACTTGCTATAATAGCTAGTAGTATTATTAAAATAATCTTTTGTTTATTTCCTAATTCTTTCATATTCTCACCTCCTCACTTATATTAATTATTCAGAAGAATCATATAATATTTTATAAATTTTTTAGTTTCAATACCTTTATTAAGCTCCAAATTTATTCAATATAATATATAATTCCTTTTTAATATATTTTGTATTTTCAAGTGAACTGTAATAAAACTTTAAATACACTTTCAAATTCTTTTGTAAAAACATTGAATTTTTTGCATAAATAAGTTATATTATATATTAAAATGAAAGAATGGAGTATTTTTGATGAAAAATAAATTTGCTGTAAATATTATTCAAAAGAAATTTTTATGTTTAATGTTGTTTTTTATGATAATTTCTACCTTTTTTAGTAGTGTTTATGCTGGTGATGAGCCTGTAATCTCTGCTGGTTCAGCTATTTTGATTGAGAATTCTACTTCTAATACTGTGTTTGATAAAAATAGTAATGAGCATTTAGAGCCTGCAAGTATTACTAAGATTATGACTGCTATTTTAACAATTGAAAATGCTAATAATTTGAACGATATTGTTACAGTTCCTGCTGATGCAGTTTCTAGTATTCCTGATGGTTATAGTATTGCTGGTCTACTTCCAAATGAACAATTATCAGTTGATGAGTTATTACAGGTTTTAATGGTTCATTCTGCTAATGATGCTGCTAATGTTTTGGCTTTTTATATTGATGGTTCAATTGAAAAATTTGCTGATAGGATGAATTCTAAACTTTCTGAACTTGGTTTATTAGATTCTCATTTTACTAATCCTAGTGGAATGCATGATCCAAATCACTATTCTTCTGCACATGATTTAGCTTTTTTGATGCAGTATTGTATTAAAAATTCTACTTTTAGAAAATATAGTGGGTTAGATTCTTGTAAAATATCTGCTACTAACTTATCTGCTGAGAGATATTTTGAGAATACTAATTATATGATGTCATCTAATAGTGAGTTTTACTATCCTTACATCACTTGTACTAAAACTGGGTTTACTTCACAGGCTAAATATTGTTTGGTGTCTGTTGCTGAAAGGGATGATTTAACTTATATTTGTGTTGTTTTGGCCGTAGATAATTCTGATACTCGTTTTGCTGAGACTAAAACTTTATTAGAATATGGTTTTTCTAATTTTTCTTTTAGAGATATTGCTAATAAGGATGATGTTGTGACTCAAATAACTATTTCAAATGGAACTGACGAAACTAAAAATCTAGATTTGATTTTAGAAAATTCTGTAAATGTTTTTGTTAATAATGATTTTTCTAATGAGAGTGTTTCTCCTCAAATTTTGTTAGAAAATTTACCATCTGCTCCAATTGCTAAAAATAAAGTTTTGGGAACTGCAACATATGTAATTAATGGTAAAGATTATGTTGTGAATTTACTTGCTTCACATGATGTTGAATTTTCTGCTTCTAAGACGTATTTTTTGCAAGTATGTATTTTAGTTATAGCTATAATTGTATTAATTGCTTTATTAATTTTTTTGAGTTTTAAGAAATCTGATTCTTCTGAATTAAAAAATTGATAATAAAATTTTTGATTTTAAATATATATTACTTTTGTGTATGACAAAGCATTTGTTTTATTTTAGAAAGATGTGAGTTTAATTTTGGCTTACATCTTTGTGCTATTATAGGAAAAATCAAAGATTTTTCCTATAATAGCAATAATTGCAATTACAAATAATGTTAAAATTTATTCTTTTCTGATTTGATCTTTTAGATTTTTACTTGTTGGTTATTTATTAAAGTCTGTTCCAATAATGATTGTAATATCTACTTTGCTACTTAAATTTGTGTTATTTGATATACTACCTACTCCGAGTGTATCTACAATGTCTTGTAATATATTATCTTCTACTTCTTTTTTATTTGTTACTATTGTTTTGGCTATTTCTGATGTTTCTCCTGTTTTTTCTACATCATATCCATTTTCTTTTAATAATGCTTCTGCCTGTTGAAATTTTGTTTGGCTTCCACTGCCATTTAATAGTTCTATTTGTATTTCTTTTTTATTATTTTCTGTTTGTGTTATTGTATTTGTTACTGTTTCGTTTTCTGTTGTATTTGTATTTTCTTCTAGTGTTTCTGGGTAAAATAGCTCTTGAATCATTTTTTCTGTTGCTTCTTCATCTACCTTGAAAAACCACCATTTATTTTGTGCTTTTGGAGGTAATTCTGCATTTTCTCCTGGAAGTGTTTCTGTTGAAAGATTTTCTGTACTAAATTCAACTGCATATGGTATATAGTCTTTTAAGTAATCTATTCCAACATTTGTTTCTATATTTTGGTTTGCAATATCTAAAATTTGACCTATTTTAAATATATTTTCAGGTTTTAATGTTTGATTCATTACTGCCATTATAAATTCTCTTTGTGTTCTCATTCTTCCTGTATCATTATCTCCATATTCTGTTGGATATGATGTTCCATCATTATTTTTTCTAAAACGTAATAGTTGTTCTGCTTTTTCTCCATCAATCATTTGTACTCCTGCTTTTAGGTCAATGTGTAAATCTTGTGTTGGATCATCATATTTCATATCTATTGGTACATTAAATTCTACTTGTCCAATCGCATCAACTAGTTGTATTAGTGCTTCTGTTTTTACTACTATATAGTACTGAATGTCTAGTCCTGTTATTCTGTTTACTGCTTCTAGTGTTTTTTCTGGGCTTATACTATATAGTGCATTTATTTTATCAAATGGTGTTGCTTTGCTTTCGCTTGTCCCTACAAATGTGTCTCTTGGTATAGAAATTAGATTTGCTTTTTGTGTATTCGGATTATATGATGCTACCATTATTGTGTCTGTTGGTGCTGTGTCTCCTAAGTCGGTACTTACTCCTAATACTAAAATTTTTAATTCTGGTAAATTCTTTTTTGTGTTTTCGTCATGCCCTACAACTGTTGCTAGCATTCCACTAAGTCCTCCACCATTTTTGTGTGTTTTATATGCAAACCAACATCCATATGCAATTATTGCAAGTAAAATTACTAATAGTATTTTTCTAACTATTTTTCTCTTTTTTTTCTTTCTCCTTTTGTTTAGGTCTTTTGAAGTCATCTTTTTTTCGTTAAAATCTATATCTTGGTTATTTTCTCTCTTATTTTTTTGTATTGAATATATATCTTCTTCTTTTTTTGGTTTTTGTTTATTTGTTGTTGTTTGTTTTTTTCTTATATTTTTTTGTTCTTCATTATTTATACCATTGTTTTGTACTTTTTTTCTCATGGCTTTTGGGGCTTCATCTTCTTTAATTTGTGGTCTTTTATTTGTTGGATGTCTTTTTTGTACAGTTCTTGGCAATTCATCTTCTCGTTTTGGTGGATTTATATTTTTTGATTGTCTTTTTCTTCTATCATTCATTTCTTCATTTTCTTGATTGTTTTCTTTCACTGTAACAAATCCTTTCTTTCGTGGTTTGTTTTTTAGTATATCAAATTTTAATTGAAAAATCAATGTTATTTGATTAATAAATTAATTATGTTTTTATTATACATTTCTTTTCCAATAAATGATTGTTCTATTTCTTTATGTACTATGTTTTCTGGGTTTATTTCTCCGAAAAAACTTATTAATAATAGTGCAACATATATTATTAATATTCCTCGTAATGCCCCATAGATTATTCCACCTAATTTGTTAAATTGTTTTAAAATTGGTAATTTGGCAACTAAATCTGCTAATGCTGTTATAAATCTTAATGCTATTTTTATTATTATGTACAATGCGATAATTACTATTGTTCTTATTATGCTATATGATAATTCTTTTGCTGTTTCAGGTAAAAATTCGCTTTTAACTTCTGCTATTATTCCACCTTCTTGTGTATTTTCTCCTGATATTATTTGCTCACTTTTATTTAAAATAGATTGTTGTATTTTTTCATCTATTGTTGTTGTATTTATTATAAGGCTTGATATTGGTCTGTATAAAATTAATGTTGCAACTAGTGCTATTATAACTGCTACTAGTTTTACGCTTAATTCTATTAATCCTTTTTTATATCCTAAAAATATTGATAAAGCTAAAATAGCTATTATTATTATATCTACTATCATAATTAAAACCTTCCTTATATAATATATTTAGGTTTTTTGTTAAGGTTTTGCCCATAAACCTGTATAAATTTATAAATTTATTATTTCTATTTTGTCCCTATATATTATTCCTGCTAAGTTTCCTGATATTACTATGTCTGAAATTTCTTGATTTGCTTTATATCTTTTTACCAACCAGCCACCTGTGTTTACAAAGTCTGCTTCTGCTCCTAAGTTTAATGCTATTATATTTTCATATGTATATAAATTTTTAGTTACTGCATTTGCTGTATATGTAATTTCGTTTTTTGTGTCTGTATTTATTATTCTTACTATGGAATCTGCTGTAAATAGGCTGGATGCTTTTTCTTCTATTGATACAACATTGTTTTTTAATTGTATTGTTTGAAATGATGTTTTTTTGTCTTTGTTATTTATTATTTCTGTTTTATTTCCTTCTTCATCAAATGCGGTTATTTTGTCTTTTGACATGCATATTAATTTGTCTTTTTCTTGATATTCTATATTTGTTATTAATTCATTATCATCAAATTTATATAGTGCTATACTTGAGTTATTTGATTCTGTTTTATTTGTTGCTTTTTCTATTGATATTATTTCTACTGTTGATTCTATTACTATTCCTGATGTGTCTATTTCAGCAATTGCAAGATATTTATTATCTTGTGATATTGATATGTCTGATACTCTCGCTGTTGATAAAAATCTTGTAAATAGTGTTTCTCCTTTATCATTATATACTGTTATTACTGTTTTGTGTGTTGTTCCCACGATTGCCACTGCTACATATCCATTTTGGCTTACTTGTATTTGTGATATATTTCCTTCGATTGTTTTTTCCCAGCTTATTTCTTTATCTGTCATAAAATATATTTTTTGTCCTTTTTCTTCTGCAATTGCTAAATATCTTCCATTTGTATTAAAAATAGGATTTGTTATTTCTATAGTTTGGCTTTTTTCTTCTTTTCCTGTGTTGTTATATAATTTAAATTCGTTTTTGCTTAGTGTTCCTATATATTGATTAAATGCACATATTTTTGTGTTTTCTTCTTCTTTTATTTCTATTGTTGCTAGTTTTTCTTCTTCTACTTCTTTTCTTAGTATATTGGTATCTATCCATTCTCTAAATGATGTGTTTTTTACATATATTATTGATATTGTTATTAAAAATATTACTAAAATTGCTATTATTGATATTATTATTATTTTTTTTATATTAATCTTTTTGGCTTCAGGTTCTTTCCAAAAATCTTTCATTATTTTTATTCCTTTCTTTTGTTTTTTTTATTTTACTATATCTTTTTGGTTTTTTCAACTAATTTTATGGTTTTTAAATTATTTAATGAAAATAGGTTTGAGTTTATATATAGTTTTGTTTTTTATTTCCTAATATATAAAAAGTAAGATGATAATCTTACTTTTTTTAAAGAATTATTTAATTTATGAATAATATCATTCTTGTTGCTAGTATTTGGTCTGGGTCACTTTTACTATCTTCAACTCCAAATGTTGCTCTACTACTTATTCCACTCTCATCATATGTGTTTACGTAATATCCACCTCCACGTGTTATTCTTGCTTGCCATATTCCTCCCATTGTATATTCAAAACCATTTCCCCTTAAGTCATATAGATTTTTTACTATGTCTTCTTCTCCATTTGGATCATTTAGTGGGTATTTACTACCTGATGTTTGAACATGTCGTATATTTGTGATTCGCTTATCCCAACTAGTTGTAATATCTACTCCTTTATCATTTAACCACATGCACATAGCATCCCAATTTGCTCCATATATCATATTGCTTGTTACAGTATCTGTTATTCCGTTTACTTCTGAATATTTCCTACTTTTACTATATAAATTATACCATGAACCTGTTTCAACTTCTGCTCCTTTTTTACTTACAAAATTATTGTTTTCTATTCCTGCTTCGTATCTTGCCATATAAAATCCACCATTATCTCGTATACTATTTATCATGTTATTGAATGTTGTGTAAATTTCTTCTGTAAATGTTGTTGTTGTTAGCCCTATAGATTTTAAATTAGTATCTGTATCTATTCCATCTAAAATTCTTGGTTCAATTTCTGCATTCCAGCTATATCCTTGATAATATTGGTCCTGTCCTGGATATCTTAAATAAAGTCCATTTTTCGAAAAACTATAATTTATGCTTAGATAGATTGGTTCTTTTTCTGTTTCTACATTTATTGCTAATGGTGTATATGTTTTTACTCCTGCATCTTGTGCTGTTTTTGGTATATCTGAATCTGTTTTTCCTTCTGTTACTCCATCAAATAATGCATCTTTTACCGGTATCCATACAAATTCGCTTTCATCTGGTGCAATTACAACTAAACCGTTATCTATTGATGTTTCACCATTTTTATCAGATACAGTAAAATCTTTTGGAATAATAGCAATTTGTCCATCACTCTCGTATTTTTTATTTTCTCCCTCTGCTTTTTCTCCTATCCCTATAAATTCACTATCAGGTTCGTCAGGTATTTCTGGTTCACTTGGTTTACTTTCATATTCAATGTTTGTTAATATGTCAGATACTTTTATCCCATAATTTCCATATTCATCTTTTGTGTTTACTGTCGTTTCCAAAAAGTTTTCTGGTAATTCTGTTGGGATATCTTTAAAATATTTTGAAAATATTTCTTGTATGTCATTTGATGTTATTTTTCCATTACTTATTATTTCTTTTTCTAAAATTTCTAGTCTGATGTTTTCTATTATACTACTTATTTGTGTTTTTTCTTTTGCTTCTTTTGCTCTTGTTAATATTCCATTTTCTCCGTGATAAAGCTTGTATTGTTATTCCTGATAGTATTAACAAAATAATCACTGTTATTATCAATGCTATTAAAGTTATCCCTATTTCGTTTTTACATGTTTTTCTCATTTTTTCCTTCTTTCGTTATACTTTATTTCTATTCAAATTTTTGTTTTTAACTAGATTCTATCTTTGTTATTTACCATGTCTTTCCTCTATAAATCTTTTATATTTCTTCCATAATATTAGCCCTTTCATCTTATTTATAAAGATAGAGTTGCATGATATTACTGCTTTTTATTACTTATGAATCTTAATAAAATCTAATTACATTTTAAATATAACATATATCTTAAAAATAGGCAATAAAAAAAATAAAATTTTATCTTAAAAATCCGTTTATTATTTCGTCTTCTGCTTGTTTTTCTGTTAATCCCAAAGTCATTAGTTTAGTTATTTGTTCTCCT
Organism: uncultured Clostridia bacterium; assembly: GCA_944388755.1. GTDB lineage: Bacteria > Bacillota > Clostridia > TANB77 > CAG-508 > CAG-269. The sequence continues at coordinate 12,097 of CALXJY010000023.1, forward strand.
GCTATTTTTCCTATTGCTGCTTCATGTATTAAATTTGCATCTACATTGTTTGCTGTTATTTCAGGGGTTGCTGTTACTATGGCTTCATCCTTTATTATTGCATCACATTCACTATGTGCGAAACATTTTTCATTTCCATATATTTTTGATACAAATTCTTGTTTTGATTTATCTCCTGCAACAGATCTTGATGTTACATGGGTACTTGCATTTTCTCCATTTAATTTTACATCAAATATTGTTTTTGCTGTTTGTGTTCCGTTTGTCATTATTTTTTCTGATACCACAAAATTTGTGTCTGCTTCTAGAGCTCCTTTTGTTTCTCTTATAGTTGAGTCTACACCTTTTATTTGGGCACTATCCATTTCTAGACTGCTTCCTTTTTTTAAATATACTTCTGTTACTGGATTTAATATTCTTTTTCCATCTCCTATTCCTTCTCCGTAATGTTTTTCTATATATTTTACTTTTGCGCCTTCTTCTAAGTAGAATCTGTGTATTCCGTCATGTTGTGAATTTTTATGATGGTCATTATGTATTCCACATCCTGCAATTATTATTACATTAGAATTTTTTCCTATATGAAAGTCATTATATACGACATCTTTTAATCCACTTTCTGTTATTATTACTGGGATATGTATAATTTCAAATTTTGTATTTTCTTTTACATATATATCAATTCCTGATACATCTTTTTTTGTTATGATATTTGTATTTTCTGTTACTTTTCTTTCTATTCCTTTTCCATTTTTTCTGATGTTATATGCGCCTTTTCTTATTTCTTTATAATCTGTTATATTGTCTAATAAATTTTCGTCTATTTTTTGAATGTTATTATTTTCCATAATCTCTATTTGTATAATGTATTAACATTATACTTTCCTCCTTTCTTATGCTTATATTATTTTGTTTTTATTTTCTTGCAACATTGTTTAGATACATTATTTTTTAGAAATTCTTCACTTGTTTCTATTTTTTCTATTTTTCCATTTTTCATTAATATTATTTCATCTGCTATTTCTAATATTCTTTCTTGGTGTGATATTATTAAAGTTGTTCCTTTTACTATTTCTCTCATATTTTCAAATATTTCTATTAAATTATTAAAACTCCATAAATCGATTCCTGCCTCTGGTTCGTCAAATATTGTAAGTTTTGTCTGTCTTATTGCAACTGTTGCTATTTCTATTCTTTTTAATTCTCCTCCTGATAAAGATCCATTTACTTCTCTATCTACATATTCTCTTGCACACAATCCTACTTGTGATAGGATTTCACATGCTTCTTTTTTTGTTATTTCTTTTTTTGATGCTATACGTAGTAAATCAAATACTGTCATTCCTTTAAATTTTACTGGTTGCTGAAACGCAAAACTTATTCCTAAATTTGCTTTTTTTTCTATTGATAATTCAGTTATATCTTTTCCTTGAAATATTATTTTACCTGAGTCAGGTTTTTCTATTCCCATTATTATTTTGACTAAGGTTGATTTTCCAGATCCATTTGGTCCTGTTATTGCTATAAATTTGTTTGTGTCTATTTTTAAGTTTATATCATTTAATATTTTTCTGTTTTCTCTTTCAAAATATATATTTTGTAATTCTAACATTTTATTCCTCCTACATTGTTTATTTCTTCTTTTTTTATTCTGTTTCTTGCTGTTATTTTTATGCAGTTCTTGCATTTTTCGCTGGTTTCGTCATAGTCACAATCTAAGTCTCCTAAATTTAGTACTTTATTTATAAATTGTTCTAATTTTTGTTCTGTTTCTGTGGAAATTGCATGTTTCATTGCTGTTGCTTCTTTTTTTGCTTGTGTTTCTTCTACATCTAATATTTTGCTTAAAAATAATTTTATTATGTCTTCTCTTTTTAGTATTTCTTGTGCTTGTTTTTCTCCTTCTTTTGTTAATTTTATTTCTCCATATGTTTTATAATTTATAAGTTTTATGTCTTTTAGATTTTTTATGGCTCTATTAACACTTGGTTTTGTTATTTCAAGTTTTTGGGCTATATCTGTTACTCTTATTTCTTTTTCTGTTTTTGATAGTATATATATTGTTTTTATATATTCTTCTTGTGAGTTGGTTAATTTCATTATTTTACTCCTTTTTGTTAGTTTACGCTAACATATTATCATTTTATTACTTTTTTGTCAAGTAGTTTTCTTCGTCTTATAAAATATATAATTTTTATTTTTTCTAATAAAAACCTAATGTGATGGTCACACTAGGTTTTTATTTCTATTATATTTTTAATTTATTAAAAATTTTATATTTATTTTTCATTTGTGTACTATAGTTTAATAATATTATTTGTATAATTCCTAGATATCCAAATACTGGGTATAGGTATCCAATTAGGTTTGAAAATCCTATTTTGGAAACTGGTATTGATATTATACATATTATTATCAAAATTATTTTTTTAATTTTTTTATTTTTTGCTACATTTTGTAATAATCCACTTCCTAGAGATATTGCTGTTGTTAATATCGATGCTAATATTACTATTCCATAAATTATTTTCAGATGTGGAAATTGATGTGATATTATGTATGTTATTGGCATTTCTAAGTTGTTTATGTTTACATCTATTTTTATCATTGAAATATATATTGATATTGCTAAAATTGTTATTATTATTGTTACTATACTTGATATTTTCCCTATTGTTTTTTTATTAAGTATTTTTTTCATACTTATTAATGTTGGTATTAATAATATGGTGTTATAGCTTGCATATAATATGCTACTTATAATCCAGTTTGTCTGTTTTGTTTTTATAATGTATTTTGTTATATTTGGTATATCTATATAATTTAAGCTTTGTAGACCTACTATTGTTATAAATATTATTAAAATTGGTACTACTGATTCACTTACTTTTATTATTCCTTTTATCTCATTTGATAATGTGATTATACATAATACTGCTAATATTATACTTCCTTTAATTTGTGGAATTGACATGCTTTGTTCTAAATATGTACCAAATCCTGATATCATTATAAAAAATGTTACTAATATAAATATATTAATTATTATATTTATTACATTTATTATGTATTTTTTTGATTTATTGTCTATATTTATTATATATTCTAAAAATTCTTTGTAGCTTTCTATGTTATTTTCTAATATTATTTTTAATGATTTGTATATTGTTATTCCTAGTAATGTGCATGAAATTATTATTCCTATTATTCCTTCTTTTCCATAAGAGAAAAAGAAAATATATATTTCTTGACCTGAAGCAAATCCTGCTCCTATTATGGCTCCTATTATTATAAGAGTTATTTTTATTATATTTTTATCCATAAAAAAACCTCATTTTATATTATGAGGCTTTTTTATTTATTATTCTTTATTTTCTTCTTCTTCTTTTAATCCATACTATAATACCGATAATAATTATTATAACTGGTACTGCAAATATGATTGCTAAAATTATTCTGTTTTCTGTTTCTGTTGCTGTATATGTTACTGTTCCAGTACTTTTTCTTACTGTTATATCTTCTTCTCTATTTACCAAATATGCTATTGAGTTTAGTACTAGGTCTTTATTTTGCCTATATTGTATTATTGGTGTTGATGAACTTGAGTCTAGTGGCAAATCTGACATAAAGTAGCATTCTCCATATATTGCTAATTTAGATGTTTGTGCTTGTTCTCCTGTTTCTTCATTAGCTTCTTTTATTGTTTTAGTCATTAAGGCTCCTACTGTATAACTTTGTGTATCTTCTTCATTTTCATTTTGTGTGTTTATAAAGTCTGTTCTGAAATAGCTTTTTTCACTTGATGTTAGTAATGGTGTTTCTTCTACTTTTAGTTCTTCTAGTTTATCTGAGTTTGCAACATTTATTTTTGTTGCATCCATAAATATTACACCTTCTGAATTTTGTATTTTTCTTGTTATATCAGAATATTGTACTTCAGGTATAATTAAGTCTGAATAGTTTGCTATCATTTTACTTGTGTCTGTTTCTACTATTATTCCTGTTTCAAATGGGTTAATTCCGTAGACTTCAAGCACTTTGTTTACATTTGGTAAGTCTAATTTTTGAGCTGTTGCTGCTTGAAACCATAGAATATTTCCTCCTCTATTTATATAGTCTATTATTTCTTGTGCTGTTGTATCTTCAAAATCTTCTGTTGGATTTACTATTACTAATGTGTCACAGTCATCAGGCACTTTTCCTGTTGTTAATAAGTCTACTGATTCAACATCATTTATTTCATTTTCTAGATACATACTTAAATATTGTAGTCCACTTGTTAGTGTCATATTTGAATATCCTGTTACAAAATATACTTTTGGTACTTCATCTGTAACTACTGATTGTATTGCAGATGTTAATTTTTCTTCTGCTATGCTTATTGTTTCATATGTAGAATAGTCATATGTTACTAGTTCGTCTGAACTAAGTACTTTGTATTTATCTCCACATTCTACTATTATTCCTGTTGATCCTGTTTCGATTCCATATTTTTGTACTAAATCTTGTCTGTCATTTGCTTTTACTGCTTCTGCTGTTATTTTATTATTTACTTTAGTATATTGCTTTGCTAAGTCTAATGTTGTGTCATCTTCACTATATTCAACAAAATATAATTTTACTTCTTTTTGTATGTTTTTTATTTTGTCTTTACTTGCATCTGTTAAAGTAAATAGCTGTTCTTGGCTTAAGTCTATTGGTGTTGGGTCTATTTTTTGCATTGCATAATTTATTCCAAAAAATATTGCTAATATTATTAATACTAATATTGTTGTTTTTGTTCCATCTATTAACCATTTTTTCTTTATTATTTCTATAAATTTATTTGTTTTCTTCTCTTTTTTTGTTGTTAGGCTTTTATTATCTTTTTTGTCATTTTTTATTTTTGGATCTTTTTGCTTTTTTTCTTTTTGTTTTGCCATTTTCTTTTCCTCCTTATTTTACACTTTTTCTTCTTTGCATAAATGTTATTGTTAGAAGTATGCAGGTTATGGTAAATGTTATAAATGTAACTGTGTCTGCTATATCAATTTGTCCTTGAGTGTATTTATAGAACATGTTAATAAATGAAAATCCTGATAAGTTTTCATTAAAGTCTGGCAATACCCATGTTATTATAAAAAATCCTATTGATATTATTCCTGCTATTATTTGGTTTTCTGTTATGCTTGAAGCTAAGATTCCAAATGATATATATGACATGCAAAATAGTAAGAATCCTAACATTGTTGCTAATGCTGTTGTTATATGTGGTATTCCATAATGGCATATTATTGCAAAATACATTAATGTACATATTTCTGTAATTATTACTATTATTGTTGCTGATATGAATTTTCCTAATATCATTTTAGTTATGCTTAATGGTGATGTAAGCAATAACTGTTCTGTTCCTGTTTTTCTTTCTTCTGCTATTGATCTCATTGTTAATAATGGTATTATAAATGCTAATACTAGTATTGTTGGTAGTGATAAATATATGTATTCAAAATTTATATTTCCGTATCCTATTACTGTAAAGTAAAATGATACACTAAATGCTATTAAAAATACTCCTATGAATACATACCCTATTGGGGTCGTAAAATATGATTTTAATTCTTTTTTTATAACTGCCCACATAATTTAATTACCCCCTTCTATTAGTTTCATAAATGCATCTTCTAATGTTGTGTCTGCTTTTTTCATTTCAAATATAGTTATGTTTTCTTTTGCAAATTCTTGAAATAGTATTTTTCTTAAGTCTGTATCTAGTTTTGATTCTATTAGATATTCTTTTGTTTTATCTTCGTTTTCTTTGATTAGTTCTATTTTTGTTATTTCCTTTATTTTTTTTGTTACTTTTTCAATTTTATTTTCGGTATCTTCTACTGTTACATATAAACTGTTTTTGTTTGATACTTTATTTTCTAGGTTTTCTGGTGTATCTATTGCTACTATTTTTCCTTTATTTATTATTATTACTTTTTGGCATATTTGGCTTACTTCTGATAAGATGTGTGAGCTTAATATAATTGTATGTTTTTTTCCTAAGTCTTTTATTAGTTTCCTTATTTCTGTTATTTGCTTTGGATCAAGTCCTACTGTTGGTTCATCTAATATTAGTATTTTTGGTTCTCCTACTAATGCTCCTGCTAAACTTACTCTTTGTTTATAACCTCTTGATAGATTTTTTGTTATTTTTTTCTCTACTTCTTTTAATCCTGTTTCTTCAATTATTTTTTCTACTTTTTCTTTTCTTTCTTTTTTGTCTATTTTTTTTATCTCTGCCATATATGTTATAAATTCTTTTACTGTCATGTCTGTGTATAATGGTACTCCCTCTGGCATATATCCTATTTCTTTTTTTGCTTTTTTTGGTCTTTTTGATATGTCATAATTGTCTATTATTATTGTTCCTTCTGTTGGTTCAATGTATCCTGTTATCATGTTCATTGTTGTACTTTTTCCAGCACCATTTGGACCTAGTAGTCCTATTATTTCCCCGTCTTGTATTGTGAAGCTAATATTGTCTACGGCTACTACCTTTCCGTATTTTTTCGTTACATTTTTAACCTCTATCACGGTTATTCCTCCTTACTTTATATTAGTTTTCCTATTGCTTATTTCCCTAGTATCATATCATTTTATTTTTTTAATGTAAAGTTTTTCACAAAGATTTCACATTTGTTTAAATTTAGTTCATTTTCAACTGTTATTTATTTATAGTTTTAGTATTGTAAGTTTGCTCATATTTTTTCTACTTTTTCATATTATTATGTAGGAGTTTTTTTTGATGGAGGAGCTTATGGAGTTTTTCTATACGTTTTTTATTGCTTTTATTTTGATTTTTGTTTCTGAGCTTGGTGATAAAACTCAATTAATTGTACTTTCTTTTTGTAATAAACTTAAGGCTTCTAGTATTTTACTTGGTGTAGCTTTAGGCACTTTTTTTAGTCATGGTTTGGCTATTTTATTTGGTAGTTATTTAAGTCTTATTAATGAGCAATATCGTATTTACTTATCTTATTTTTCTTATGTTTTGTTTATACTTTTTGGCTGTTTCGGTTTTTTTAAGATTTATTTGAATAAAAAAGGGGTTGAGTCTAAATTTACTAGATTTTTACGTAATTTTGATGGTTTTGGTAACGTTTTTAAAAATAAGGTTTTGAGTTTTAATTATATTTTTATTATTGCTTTTAGTATTTTTGTTGGTGAACTTGGTGATAAGACATTTTTAGCCTCTTTGGGACTTGGTATTCAATATCCCTTTTATAGATTTTCTCTAGTTTTGGGTTCTATTGTTGGTATGGTTTGTAGTAATAGTGTTGCTATTTTGTTTGGTAAATTTATAAGTAAATATATAAAACAAAAATATATTGATATTGTGTCTAATATTATTTTTATTATTTTTGGTGTTATAGGTTTTTTGATATGATTAAAAAATTTTGCTGAATTTTCTAGGGACAACTCGGAAAGCCTTATAATTTTGCAATAATTTTAACCTTTCTCTTTGGCTTTCCGTTAATTTGTTCTGCGCCAAATTTATGAAATAAATTTGTGTGCAATGTATTAAAAATCAGCATGACTTTCCTAATAGATAAAAAATAAGTCATACAAAACATTGATATTTCAATAATTGTATGACTTTTATTAAATGGTGCGCCTGGAGGGACTCGAACCCCCGATCTGCAAGTTCGTAGCCTGCCATTCTATCCAGCTAAACTACAGGCGCATATATGGTGATTTAAAAGTATATATACATACTTATATGTTGCTTAAATTTAGATGAATATGTAAAATCAATACATATTATACATTATATTTAGAAAAAATTCAATAATTAAATAAAAATTGAATAAAAAAGTGGTTACTAGATAATGGCTTCTAAGGTAAAAAATAGAACATATCTGTTGTAATATTTTTTTAATCAAAATTTAATAAAAAAATTCAAATATTTTTTAAATTTAAAAATATATAAAAAAAAATTGATGAAATAGAAAAAGAGATAGATTTAGAAAGATAAAAGACTGAAAAGTCAGTCTTTTTCTTATTTTAAAAAGATTGAATTTATGTTCAACGTGTTTCTACTTACTCTTTCTTTAACCTTAATGTATTTAGTATCACAGTTATACTACTAAATACCATCGCTAAACTTGCTACCATTGGGCTTATTGATATTCCAATTGGTTTTAGTATTCCAATTGCAATTGGAATCATTAAAGCATTATAGAAAAATGCCCAAAATAGATTTTGTTTTATAATTTTTATTGTTTTTTTACTTATATCTATTAAGTTTAAAATACTGTTTAAATCGCTTTTAGTTAAAATAACATCTGAAGAATCCATTGCTATATCTGTTCCACTTTTTATACTAATACCAATATCTGCTGTAGTAAGTGCAGGACTGTCATTTATTCCATCTCCGCACATCATAACGTATTTACTTTCTTGTTTTAGTTTTTTTATTATATTTGTTTTTTCACTTGGTAATACATTTGCAATTACTTCAGTTATTCCTATATCTTTTGCAATTTTTTCTGCTGTCTCTTTATTATCTCCTGTTAGCATAATTGTATCAATATTTTTGTTATTTAATTCATTTATTACTTGTTTACTATTTTCTCTTACAATATCATTTACTCCAATTAAAGCTATTATTTGTTCATTTTGAACTACATAAACAATACTATTTCCTTTGACTGCTAATTCCTTCTCATCTTTTTCATATATATTTTTTATCTTATAGCTTTCAAGTATTTTGGAATTTCCTATAATAAATTTTTGTGTATCTATTATACCTATAATTCCAAGTCCACTTATATTTTCAAATTCTTTTACTTGTAATCTTTCTAATTTATTATCTTTTAAATATTCTGTAAATGCTTTTCCTATCGGATGTGTAGATTTACTTTCTATTGTTCCTACTAACTGTAATAGTTTTTCATTACTCATATTGCTATAATTTTTTATTTCTGCAATTTTTAAAGTTCCATAAGTTAATGTACCTGTTTTGTCAAATACTATTGTATTTACTTTTTGTGCATTTTCTAATATTTCGCTTTTTTTAATTAAAATTCCGTCGCTTGCACATTTTCCTTCTGATACTACTATTGCAAGTGGAGTGGCTAATCCTAAACTGCATGGACAAGCAACTACTAATATAGTTACAAATGTTATTAGTGCATTTTCAAATCCATAACCTAAAATTAGATAAATAATAAATGTTAATATACTAATAGCAATAACTATTGGTACAAAATATCCAGAGACTATGTCTGCAATTTTTGCAATTGGTGCTTTTGTATTGCTTGCTTCTACAACTAACTTTACTATTTCTGATATAGATGACTCTTTACCTATCTTTTCTGCTTTATATTCTATATATCCATCATAATTTATACTTCCTGCAATTACTTTGTTACCAACACTTTTGGCTTGTGGCTTACTTTCTCCTGTGATAAAAGATTCATCTAAATGAGCTTTTCCTTCTATTATTTCTCCATCTACAGAAATTCTTTCCCCTGGCTTACTTATTAATATATCTCCTTTATGTACTTCATCTATTGTAACTGTTTTTTCTTTTCCATTTATTTTTATCGTTGCACTCTCTGGGGTTATTTTCACTAATTTTTGTATAGCTTCTTTTGTTTTATCTTTACTAATTCCATCTATATATCTTCCAAGTTTTATAAAGTAAATTACCATTACAACAGATTCAAAATAAAAATGATGTATAGCTTCATTATTTCCTCTAAAAAATAATATCATATTATATAAACTATATAGGAAACTGCTAATCACTCCAATTCCAACCAATGTATCCATATTTGCAGTTCTATGTATTAAATTTTTATATCCATTTTTTAATATGTCAAATCCATAAATCATAAAAATTATTGCAAATGCAAATAAACATATTGTATATCCAATAGGATTTTGATTTATATCAATTATACTTAATGTTGGTAAATTAATCATATGTCCCATTGCAATATACATTAAAATTATTGCAAGTATTGTGAAAATAACAAATTTAATCTTTTCTTTTTTGTTTTTTCCTTCGATTTTTATTTCTTTAAATTCTCCTAAACTTTTAAAACCTGCTTTTCGTACAAATTCGTTAAGATTATTAATATTTAAAATTTTTTCATCATACTCAATACTTGCATTAGCCATTACTAAATTAACAGATACTGATTTTATTCCTTCTTGTTTATTTAAGTATTTTTCTAATCCATTTGAACAAGCACTACAAGTCATCCCTTCTATTGATAATACTATTTTTTTCATTGTTAAATTGTTTCCCCTTTCTATACTATCAGTAGTTCGAAAAAGAATTAAATTTCAGTAAAACAAGTTTGAAATTTATGAGGTATATTTTTGTACGTTGATTAAATTTCAAACGAAGTTTGACATAGTTAGAATTGTAAGTTTTTTTAACTGTTAACTTCAAATCCAATATCTTCTATTACTTCTTCCATATTTTTTCTTTCTATATCTTCATTCGCAAGTATTTTTACTATTCCTGTTTTATAATTAGCTTCTACTTTTTCTATTCCTTTGATTTCTCCTAAAGCATTTTTTACTCTATTTTCACAGCCTTCACATACCATACCTTTTACATTTATAATTGTTTCTTTCATTTTAACCTCCATTCGAGCAAATTTACGCTCTAACAAAAATTTTATTTAATAACCTCTATAAATTCTTGAGAATGTTAGAGGTTAGATTTAAACATCTCTGTTATTAATAATTTTCTTCATCTGTTCTATATTTTTTTCTCCAATATCATCACCACCTGATATATTATATACCTTATATGAGTATATTGTAAATAAGGAGATATATATTTTTTATTTACTATTTTCAATATTTTTAGCCTCTTACAAAAAAGAACTTTCATTATGACAGCTTTTTAAAAATTTATTTTATATTTTTTATTTTTAATATTCTTAAAGCATTTATTATTGCAATAATAGAAACACCTACATCTGCAAATACTGCTTCCCACATTGTAGATACCCCTAATGCTGTTAGTATTAAAACTGCTATCTTAATAAATATGGCAAATACTATATTTTCTTTTACAATTCTCATTGTTCTTTTAGATAATTTTATCGCTTTTATAATCTTAGATGGTTCGTCTGTCATAATAACTATATCTGCTGCTTCTATGCTACTGTCTGCTCCTAAGCCACCCATTGCAATTCCTATATCTGCTAAAGCTAAAGCTGGACTATCATTTATTCCATCTCCTACAAATGCTAATTTTCCCTTTTCTGATTTTTCTTTTAATAACTCTTCTACTTTTTCTACTTTTCCGTTTGGTAAAAGTTCTGCATATACTTTATCTATTCCAAGCTCTTTACTTACACTTTCTCCTACTTCTTTTTTATCACCAGTTAGCATAACTGTTTGCTTAACATTATTTTTCTTTAATTCATTTATTGCTATTTTAGAATCTTCTTTTATTTTATCTGCAATTAATATATATCCTGCATATTTTCCTTCTATTGCAACATATAGAATAGTGCCTATATCATTACATTTCGTAAAAGTAATTTGATGTTTATGCATTAGTTTTTCATTTCCAATTAAAACATCTTGATTACCTATTCTTGCTGAAATTCCAAGTCCTGATAGCTCTTGTGTTTTTATTATTTGTTTTTCATCTATTTCTTTTCCATATGCTTTTTTTATAGATTTTGAAATAGGGTGGTTTGAGTAATATTCACTATATGCTGCCATTTTTAATAATTCCTCTTCAGATATCCCAGCTGGCTTTACTCTTTGTACTTCAAATATTCCTTTTGTTAAAGTTCCTGTTTTATCAAATACAATTGTTTCTACATTTGATAAAGCCTCTAAATAATTACTTCCTTTTATTAAAATTCCCATTTTAGAAGCTCCTCCAATTCCACTAAAGAAACTAAGTGGAATAGAAATTACTAATGCACATGGACAAGATACTACTAAAAATGATAAAGCTCTATATATCCAATCACTAAAACTTTGATTAGAAATAAAAAGTGGTGGTAAAACTGCTAAAAATAAAGCTATACTTACAACTATTGGTGTATAATATTTTGCAAATTTTGTTATAAAATTTTCTGATTTAGATTTTTTACTACTTGCATTTTCTACTAAATCTAGTATTTTACTTACTGTTGATTCTCCAAATTCTTTTGTTACTTTAACTTTTATAACTCCATTTAAATTAATACATCCGCTTAAAATTTCATCACCTTCCATAGCTTCTTTTGGCATACTTTCTCCTGTTAGAGCTTTGGTATCTAAGGTAGTTTCTCCTTCAAAAATTATGCCATCTAATGGTATTTTTTCTCCTGGTTTTACAATTATAGTTTCTCCAATTTTTACTTCGTTTGGACTTACTTTTTCTTCTTTTTCATTTCTGTATACATTTGCGTAGTCTGGTCTTATGTCCATTAAGCTTGCTATTGATTTTCTTGATTTCTTTACTGCATAGCTTTGGAATAATTCTCCAATTTGATAAAATAACATTACTGCTACTGCTTCTGGATATTCACCTATTCCAAATGCTCCTATTGTTGCTACTGCCATTAAAAAATTTTCATCAAATATTTTACCTCTAATAATATTTCTTAGTGCTTTTCTTATTATCTCAAATCCCACTATAATATAGCTTATAATAAATAAAATATTATTTATCCATACATTTTCAAATTTTACAACCATAGAAAAAACAAATAGAATTAGTGCTATAATTATCTTAATTAATTTCTTTTCCATTTTTTTAACACCTCCTATATTTTTTCTATTGTTACATCTGGTTCTTCTCTTTTTATAACTTTCTTTACTTTTTTTATAATTTCGTCTTCATTATTTTGATCATATTCTAATTCCATTCTTTCTGCCATAAAACTTATATTAGCACTTTTTATTCCTTCAATCTTTTGAATTGCCCTTTCTAATCCACTCGCACAATTTGCACAATCTAATCCTTTAATTTTAAATTTATTATTCATTTTATAAGCCTCCAATTCTATTTACTATTATTTTTTATGTTCTATATGTTCTTTTGCTATTTCAAAAACTTTTTGAACGTGATCATCATCTAACATATAATAAACTTCTTTACCCTGTTTTCTACATTTTACAATTCCACTTTTTCTTAAAGTGCCTAATTGATGCGATATTGATGATTTACTCATATTTAATACATTTGCAATATCGCATACACACATTTCGTTTGTGTCTAATGCAAATAATATTTTCGTTCTTGTTGTATCTCCTAATATTTTAAAAAACTCTGCTATTTTATTAAACAACTCTTGTTTTGGCATCTTTTTTAATGTGTCGTCTACAACCTCTTGGTGTATTATGTTGCAATCACATATAAATTCATTTTTTGACATTGTTTTCCTCCTTTACTTTTGTAAGATAGTTGAATAAATATTCAACTCTTTAATATATTATAGTTGAGTATTTATTCATTTGTCAATACTTTTTGAAAAATCTTATTCTTTTTTCTATTTTGTATTGACAGTTTAATATTTTTGTGCTATTATATTTATTGTTTAAAGTTATGGGTCAGTAGCTCAGTTGGATAGAGCACAGGCCTTCTAAGATTGTGACTACATTCACAAGTACATTGATATAACTGGATTTTGAGAGTTAGTTCAAAAAACTCTAACAAAATCTCTAACAAATATCCCTTGAGTTTTTAAATGGGTCAGTAGCTCAGTTGGATAGAGC
>CALXJY010000024.1 GCA_944388755.1 uncultured Clostridia bacterium
AATTTACGCACTTACAATTCAGTTATATCAACTGTTTAAGTGCGTATTTCCATTTTTTTACTACCAAAGTCAGGATATCACATATTATTAAAATACTCTAGTATATTTTGTAATTTTATTAAAAAAGCAACATGATTTAAGTATTCTATTTTTAGACTACTCACATGTCGCATATTTAAATTTTTGACTAATATACTTCCATTTCTACTTCTTTACCATTAAATGCATATACCATTTTTGTTATGTTTTTAAATCCTCTTTCTTTTAGACTTTCTTCATATTTTTTCTCTTCTATCTGTTTTTTTGCATTTTCTATCGTTTCTTTTAATGTTTTTTCTTCTCCGTTTTTTAATACCTTAAATTCCATTATAAAACTATTTCCATTTTTGTCTTTTGGTTCTAACATTATGTCATATCTTCCAAATCCTGATTCTCTATTTGAATTTACATAGTATGTGTCTTTTAGTCCTACTAGCATTCCTAATACAAATGCATGGTAAAAGTTTTCTGCTGTGTTTTCTCCTACATCCATATAACTAAACATTTGGCGTACTAGTACTTTGAATTTTTCCTCAAATTCTTTTAAATTTAATGTTACTAAATCTTTTAATATTGTTCTTAGGTCATTTCCTATTACTTTATCATTAAACCAATCTTCTACTATATCTTCAAATAATGCTTTTATTTCGTAATTTGGTATTTTTACTTTGCATCTTTTTCTTTCTATTTTCTCTGTTACTTTTAAATAACCGGTTCCTACTAGTAAGCCCCATATGTTGTCCTCATTTTTTTCTATTCCTGTTATTACTGTTTCTTGATCTACTATTACTTCTATTTCTTCTTCTTTTAGCAGTCTTTCTATCTTTTCTTTTACTGTCATACTATTTTTTAATACTAGTTTTATTAAATCATTTGAACTTGTATTTACCCAATATGGTACTAATTCTCTATTTTTTACATAATTTAATATGCTCCATGGGTTATATATTCCATCTGTTTTCCCTATTTTATATCCATCATACCAGTTCTTTATTTCTTCTCTATTCTCTTCTACTCCAAAGTCTTTTATTATTTTTTCCATCTCTTGACTTGTTATTCCAAAATCTTCACTAAATTCGTCATTTAATACGGTATATACATCAAAGTTATTTGCTCCGACTGAATATACTTTCTTTCGCTACTCTACTTACTCCTGTTATTACTGTTTTTTCAAGATATGGATTATCTTTAAATGTAGTTCCATAAAATACTTTAAAAAATTTTATTGCTTCTTCATAATATCCTTCTACATACGCATTTTGTAGTGGCACATCATATTCATCTAAAAATAGCATTACTGGTTTTTGATAATAGTTATATAATATTTTTGACAACATTTTTATACTGTTTAATAAATCTATATCTGTTGCATTTGCTCCTAATATTTTGTTAAATATATTTTTTTCTCCTTCTGACATTTCTGCTTTTTCTAGTAAATATCTATTTTCAAAATATAATTCCATCATTACTGTTTTTAATTGCATTATCATCATCTCATATGTCATTAATCCTGCATCTTTAAATGTTAAATACATACATGGATAATATCCCATTTTTGATGTGTATTTTTCTCCTGCCTCCATTATTTTTAAGCCTTCAAATAGTTCTTTACTGTATTTATCTGTACAATCAAAATAATATTTTAACATACTCATATTTAGGGTTTTTCCAAATCTTCTTGGTCTTGTTATTAGTATTACTTTACTTTGGTTATCTATTATATGTTTTATATATTCTGTTTTGTCTATATAGTAATTATCCTTTAATCTTAACATTTTAAAATTGCTTTCTCCTATTCCTATTCCTGTCACGTTTATCTACCTCCTTACATACTCATATTCTACTATAGAACTTTGAGAATATCAAGGAATTTTTTAAATATTATTTTACTTTAAGTTGCATAACTCAAAATTTATATTATTTCCTATAGAACAAATCGGAAAGCCTTATAATTTACAACAATTTAACTTTTTTCTTTGGCTTTCCGTTAATTTGTTCTGCGCCAAATTTATGTAATAAATTTGTGTGCAATGTGTTTTATCTATTAGAAAAGTCAGTATGACTTTTCTAATAGATAAAATATGCCTTGAATTTAATTTCTTAAACTCAAAGCAAAATACTTATTTTTTCATTTTGACTAACTACTGTTTTTAAATATAGTTTTTCTATCATTATTTGTAAATAATTTCATGTATACTATTTTCTCTACTCTATTTTTATTAAATTCAATTATCACAAATTATTTAATTCTTCTAGTGTATTTTTATACTTTATCAAAAAAATTTGTACATCTTGTTTTTCTGATGCTTTTTGCAATTCACTTAGCATAACATATATTTTATTTATAGAATATTGTTTATTATTTGAAATACTTGAATCTGTCATTAATTTAGAAAATTCATCTACAGCCATTTTTGTATCATTATATATATCATTCCAATTATTTGAATCTAATTTACTATATGCTTTATATATATTTAATTTTGTTCTTGAATATACTCGCTCTTGTATTGAGTCATAACATTTGTCTGTAATTTTTACTAAAATTTCATACAACTTAACAAGTTGCTGAAGCATAAGACTTTTGTTTTCCTCTTTTACTACTTTAGTTAAATTATCAAATTCACTATTAAAATCTAATATATCCTGATCTTGTGCGTCTGTTTGGTATAAATCCAAGGTGATTGTAGGTAATGATACATACATATTTTCTACCTCATATTTAACATTTTTCCAATCTATATCACTATTTCCAATAAGCACACCTGTTTCGTCTAACATATATGTTTTTATACTTTCTGAAGAACTATCTGAATTTGATTTACCATCTCCTTCATCTTGCTTTTGCGAACTTTCTGTTCCACTATTTCCACTTCCTGAACTTGATTCTGAAGAATCTCCTGAACTTCCACTAGATGAACCACTTTTATCTGCTTTACTTGTATTTGTATCTTTAATAGAAAGTTTAAAATTGTCAAATTGAATATTATTCATATTATTAAATAAAACCATCAATTTGTTATCTATATATTCAATTTCTGTTCTTGCTTTTTCAATTATATTTTCTTCTTCATTTTTATTCGATGAAATAACTTTATATATTCCAAAACTTATAGCAAGTATAAAAATTATTATGATAAAAATATATGCTAAAATCTTGTATCTTTTCAATTTTTTCACTCCTCTAATAAATATTAATGATATTATTTCCCATTTACCATTATTTATACAAATAAAATTTAATAGTTATATTTTTCGATTTTTTGCACATATTAAAAATATATTTTATTGAATTGATAGATTAGGAGTATTTATGATTACAGTAAATCTATTTAGTGAAAAAAAAGGTGAGATAAATAAATTTTTAAGCAATTTTTATAACACAGATATAGGACTAAGAGATAATTTAAAATGGCAAAAAAAATATGATAATCCAATAGAAATTGCAGATATTGTTGGCACATATATAGATAATATTGATGATTATTTTTTAAATATGTGGATTTCTTTAGACAAAGGAATATATATCCATGTAACTGAAATTAATGCAAATGATATAATTAAATATTTATATGAGAGATTCCCATATTAAAAAGCCATTAATTTTTTCTTAAATTAATGGTTTTTAATTAATAGAAATGTAAAAGAAAAATTGAAAGATAGTGTAAGATAAAGTGTGTAAGTTAAAGGTACCAAAACTTATACACTTTATCTTACACTATCAAATATTCTAGTATTTAGGATATTTACCATGCTCTTATTCAAATCATATAACAAATCGGGAAGCCTTATAATTTGCAATAATTTTAACTTTTTTCTTCGGCTTTCCGTTAATTTGTTCTGCACCAAATTTATAAAATAAATTTGTGTGCAATGTGTTTTATCTATTATTCTTGTATACTAAACATACCAATCATATTCACTATCTAAACTTCTTGGTCTCATTGGTGGATATGGTGGTCTTCCTCCTGAAAAAGGTGGTCTAGGTGGTCTAGGTGGCCTATTCGGTCTGCCTAATAATTCTCTAATTATCAATATTTTTATTAAATCATGTAATGACCTATTTCTCACAATATTTATCTGTCTATCATCTACCCTATTTTCAACCTTTTCTAAATTACTTGTTTTTCTTATTTCTTGAGTTTTCGATATATTATTTATATTTTGTCTGTTATTTTCCATATTTCTATCTTGTGTTGTTGATCCATTTTCATCAATTGCAAAATATATTTCATTTGTTAGTTCTTCTATTAATTGTCCGCTAATATTACCTCTATTATTATTACATGCTGTACATACCATTGGATACACGACTTTATATATCTCAGGATAATATTTTTCTAATTCTGTATTATTTAAATTACTCATGGACATATAATCTAATTGTTCATTTCTATTATCTTGATATATATTATTTTGTGGATATCCTAATACATTTCTTATGTATTCCTCATATATGTTATCTTGCATATCATAACCTCCTTCTTTGTTATAATATGCATTTTTTTGGGAATTGTGAAAACATGTGGGAAATCTAAAATTGCCCACATGTTCTACTTCAGTTATAGAAAAATCAACGACTTTTCTATGATATCTTATTTAAATCTTTTTCCTTTTCTTTTTGATTTATGTTCCTCATAGCCATCATTATCTTGGTCTAAATCAAAATCTTTATTTGCATCTTCATCATATTGTTGCTCATTACCTAAATTATCACTGAAATTATTATTTGAAAAATTATCATCATAATTATTGTCTTCTTCTGGTAAATATAGTCCATCAAAATCTTCTGCTTCTCCTCTATGTCTTACATATCTAACAATTAATATTATTACAACTATAGCTATTGCAACACCTAAAATTGTAATAATTATTGTTCTTTTTTGTTGTTCTTTTTGTGCGTTTTCTCTTGCAATAGCCTCTTCATCTACTAGACTTTTATTTACAATTATTTGATATGTTACAGTATTATTAACTGTTTCTTCTGTAGTCTCATTTAGAGTATTTGTAGTATTTTCTGAAGAACCTGTATTTTCTGCGTTTGTAACAATTATTGTAATTACATTTTCGCCTTCTTTTAAATCTTCATTTCCTGTGATTTCTATTTTTTGATTTTCATCTAAAGCAATTGCATTTATATCTAATGTTGTTCTATCTCCAATTAATTTTGCTGTGTATTGATACACACCTGTGCTAAATGATGGAGATAATTCAACACCTGAAATAGTTAAACTTTTTAATCCAATTGTATATCCAGTTTGTGCAATCTCACCTGTTGTTTCGTTTGCTGTCTCATTTGCAGTTTCATTCTCTGTTTCATTTTCTGTTGCTGTTTCTCTTGTAATATTTAATGTATATGTTTTTTTAGTTCCATCTTCTGCAGTAACCACTACTTCAAATGTATTTGTTCCTTCTTGTAATGTTTTTGAACCTGTTCCTGATATTGTTTGATCTGATTGTCCTTTATTTGCATATATACTTACAGTTGTAACATCATTAGGAACTGATACTGAATATGATGTTTTACTTGGTGTAAATCCTGAAAAGTCATTTGGTGTAATACCTAAATTGCTTAAGTTTGCATTTGATGATTTTTTTGAAGTAGTTGTTTTATCATTTTTATTTAAATTACTGCCTGATGTATTATTTGAACTTGATGAACCATTTGAATCTGAAGATGAAGATGAACCTGAATCTCCTGAATTCTTTTCAGCAACTTTTACCGTACATGATTTAGCAGAAACTGTAATATCATTACCATTTGCATCAGATACAGTAGCAGGTGTAGCAGTAATAACTGCATCTCCACTGTTCAATCCACTTAATGTAACACTTTGACTATTATTTTCAATCCATACACTACTCTCTGATAAAGAACCATTTGTAGTACTTAAATTAATTCTACCTGTACAATCTCCAGAAATTGTAATTGTTACTGAGCCATCTTCTTGTACAGAACTACTAGAAGCAGAAATAGATATTGACTCTGCTTTTACTGTATTTTGCAATACAACTATACCCAAAAATATAGAAATAAATATAATTATTTTTGATAATTTGTTTTTCATGATCATTATTTGTTAGTTATTACAACTAACTCTCCTTTCATAATATTTTAACTATTCATTATTTTATTTTTTACTACTACATAATCTCCTGCAGTTATCTTTCCATCTCCATTAGCATCTGCATTTTCTTTAGCCTGACCTGTCAACTGCTTAGTTTCCATTATGTAATTTTTTATATTAACATAGTCACTTGCAGTTATCTTTCCGTCTAAATTTACATCACCTTTTATCTTACTAGTTTCATCATTATTTGAATTGTTATCATTATTAGAATCATTACCACCAGTATTAATAGGTACTAAATACAACTTATAGTTTTCTTCATAGTCAAAAGTTTCTCTCGCAGTATAGCCTTCCATACCATTTGATTTTAATACCTTATCCCAATATGTACCATTAATCTTCTCTGTACCTTTTTCAAGTCTTACACAAACCTCATCTTTCCATAACCAATCAACTAATGTACTATCTGTAGGAGATTTACGTATTTTTAAACTACTATTAACATTAACTCTTACAAGTTCTGAAGATGATGTAGGTGTTGAACCACCATTAGGTTTAGAAACTGGTTCTTTTGGCATATTCTCATATACTGGTATTATAAATGTATGTTCTGAATTATATGAATCAATATCTATGTATGTATCTCTTAATGTTGCTCCTTCTGTTTGTGGTGCAGTCACATTTTGTTGATATTGATTACCATAAGTAGAGTTACTTGTAACATTAAATTTTTGTAAATATAATGTATTTTGTCCTTTATTAATATAATTTGTAGCAACAAATTCTATTCCACCACTAATAGATTTTTCTAATGTATCCCAGCCTTTTTTCTTAGCATATGCTATACCATTTGCTATTACTTCACTTTCATTTGCTCCTGATGCACCAATATTAAATGCATTATAATATCCACTTTTTCCAGAAACAAGTTCTGAACCTCCCTTGCCCTGTTCTTGAATAAGTCTTGCAACAATATAATAAGCACTTACACCATACTGATTTCCAACATCTACTATGCCTTGTTCATGGCCTTTTAAAAATGTTCCATCTGTCATAGATTTTACAACATTTACATCTGAACTATTTGATGTCAAATCTTCAAATTGGAAAATGTTCACTCCATTTAATATATTTCTTGGATCCATTAAATATCCAATAGCTTTTTCAGAGGCATGTCTCCAACTTCCATTATCATAATGTAAGTCTCCACATGTTGAACATCTCCACTCTCCAGTATATGTATAATATATTAAGCTTTTAGGTGAACCACCATGTCCAACTTCCTCATTTTTTATAACATCATCCCATGATAAGCCAGTATATAAAATTTTAAATTTCCAATTTGGAAATTGCTTTTGTAATTCTTGTATACTTTCTTTTATTCCTGGATATTTTTTTGTATCAATCCCTGAGATATCAGAACTCAAACTATTGGATCCAGCATATATATATGGTTGTACATTCATTAAACTATATGAAATTAAAATAAATAATATACCAATCGCTAATAACTTATGTATATTTATTTTCATATATTTTTTCCTCCTTTTTTACTCATTAGGACGATTTTTGAATGCCCCTTTTCGACACAATTATATCATTGTCATTTTTTTTAGTCAATAAATACGACAAAATGTAACAAACTTGTAATAATTTGTCTTAATTTCCTATACCTACGCTTCCTGCAAGTATAAACAACATCAATTTATCTTTTAATATATTTTTTATCTTTATTCATCTTCTCTCTTCTTATTATTTGTAATTCTTCACTAATGAATTTATCAAGTTTGTCTTCAAATTCCTCTAAAGTACCATCATTATTAATAACATCTGCAAAATGAACTAGTGCATTATCATTTATCTCTAATTTACCATTTTCATTTATTGCCAATCTTCTTAAATCAAATGCTCCTGCCTTTCTCTTTTTCTCATCCTTTCTTTTTGTTTGTTCTTCAATTTGTTCCCATGTAACTGTTAAGTCTGCCTTTCTATCCGAATAGGGAGAATCTGTTCTCAATCTTGTATATTCTCTTGTAATTCTATCTTGTAATGGTGCATCTATATACAATAAGCCTACATTTTTTCCTAATCTACTATGTAAAAATTTTATTTCATTAACTCCATATAATGTATCCATGACAACTATATCTGCACCTTCTCCTAAGTCTTTAGCAGTTTTAATATAATTATCCCAAAATTCTTCAAATTTTTCTGTTGTTTGCTCTTGATACCAATCCTCATAACTCATTTCTTTGTTTGTTCTTTCATACATTTCTCTAAATATATTTCTTATTTTCAAGTGTTTTACCTCTCCTGGAAATTTTCTTGTCATATGTATAACAGCTCCACTTTTTCCAGACTCTGATGGTCCTGTTACAAATATAAATTTTTGTTTTCTTTCTTC
The DNA here is from genome assembly GCA_944388755.1 of uncultured Clostridia bacterium. Taxonomy (GTDB): domain Bacteria; phylum Bacillota; class Clostridia; order TANB77; family CAG-508; genus CAG-269. Next base: position 8,515 of record CALXJY010000024.1, read on the forward strand.
TTTCATACTCTTATTTTCCTCCTTATTTTTTTGAATAAAATCTCTAATAATCTTTATCAGATAATTTTCAAACTCATATAATTATTATCATTGCAAAATAATTTTTCTTTATTATTTTTTATTTTAAAATTTTTCTAGAATCTGTCTCCATTATACCACAAAAATTCAATAATATTTTAATTCTAATTGTAAGAACTGAATTTTTATGCTATACTAAAAATGTCAAAAAAACATGAAGGAAGGATTTTATTATGGTAGAATTATTATCACCTGTTGGAAATTTTGATTGTTTAAAATCTGCTGTACAAAATGGAGCAAATGCCGTATATTTTGGAGCAGACAATTTTAGTGCTAGAGCTTTCGCTGATAATTTTAATTTAAGCACATTAAAAGAAGCTATTACTTATGCTAAATTACGTGGTGTAAAAACCAATTTAGCTTTAAACACATTAATCACAAATAAAGAACTAAAAAATGCTATAAATTTAGCTAAAAATGCATATAAATTTGGAATAGATGCAATCATTGTTCAAGACTTGGGCTTAGCAAATTTACTAATTAAAAATTTCCCTGATTTAGATATTCATGCAAGTACTCAAATGTCTATACATAATTTAGAAGGTGTTTTAGAATTAGAAAAAATGGGTTTTAAAAGAGTAGTTTTAGCAAGAGAACTTTCAATAAACGAAATAGAATACATTTGTGCAAATTCTAATATAGAAATAGAATGTTTTGTACATGGTGCATTATGCATATCTTATTCAGGTCAATGTCTTTTTTCTAGTTTAGTAGGTGGAAGATCAGGAAATCGAGGCAAATGTGCACAAAGTTGTAGACTACCTTATACATTATTAGAAAATGGTAAGAAGATAGATAATGGTTATTTATTAAGTACAAAAGATTTATGTAGCTTAGAATTTCTACCTAGTTTAATACAATCAGGTGTAAAAAGTTTTAAAATAGAAGGTAGAATGAAAAGTAGTGAATATGTAGCTTTAACCACTAGAATTTACAGAAAATACATTGATTTGGCACAATATTGTATAAAAAATAATTGCATGGAAAATTATATTATTGATGAACAAGACAAAAAAGATTTAATGCAAATTTTTAATAGAGGTAATTTTTCAAATGGCCATTTAGATAATAAGGCAAATAAAGATTTAATATATAAAGAAAAGCCAAATAATATGGGGTTATTTTTAGGAGTTGTAGAAAAATATAATATCTTAAAAGGTCATATAACTGTTAAGCTAAATGATAAAATTGAGATTGGTGATACAATTGCACTTCAAAATGAAACTTGCACATATACTATTTCTGAACTTCTAAAAAATGGTCAAAATATCACAGAAACACATATTGGAGACACTGTAACAATTGGTAGAATGAAAGGTACTATAAGATTAGGAGATAAAATATATAAAATTTCTTCTAAAAAACTAAATACTGATTTAAAAAATAGTTTTTCTAAAGAACATAAAAAAATTATGCTTAATGCATCAGTAAAAATAAATGAAAACAAACCTATTTCTATGACAATAACAATTGCATCTAATCATCCAAAAATTTATAATAATTTAAATATTACTTGTACTATTCCTGAATATATACCTACTAAAGCAATAAATCACCCTATAAATTCGGAAAATGTAATTCTACAAATCACTAAAACTAATAATACACCATATGAATTTAAAAATATTCAAATAGATTTAGATGATAATGTTTTTTTGCCTAAAGTAAGTATGATAAACAAATTGCGTAGACAAGCACTTAGTAATGTTCAAGATTTTGCAACTAACAATATAATACGAAAAAATATTCCTGATATTTCAGTTCCTAAAATTATTAATAATAATGTTAAGCCAAAACAAAAAGAAATATCTGTTTTGTTGAATAAATTAAATTTAGATTACAGTTATGATGATTTAGATAATGGTATTAATAATATCTATATTCCTTTAAAATATTTTACCTTAAATGAATATAAAAATATAATTGTAACTTTATCTAAAAAATATAATCTATATATTTATATGCCTGTTATTGTAAAATCAAATTATAGAAATTTATTTATATCTAATATTGAGCAAACTTTAGAAAAATTACCTATTAAAGGGTTTGTTATATCTAATATTGGTAATCTAAAATTACTACAAAATTTGAATATAGATATTAATAAATTTCAAATTATTGCTAACTATTCATTTAATATATATAATATTTCTAGCATATATAAACTTAAAGAACTTAATATAAATAGATATACCATATCTCCTGAATTAGATAAAGAAAACATTTTAGATTTATGTAATAATAACTTATTAGATAATGAACTTATTATTTATGGGAAATTACCTTTAATGAATATACGTTATTGTTTACTAGGAAAATCTAATTTATGTTATCCAGAATGTGATAGTAAGTGTAGAACAAAAAATTATTATGAACTTAAAGATAGATTACAAATGAAGTTTAGATTTTTACCTGACAATGTACAAACAGTTACAACTATTTTTAATAGTAAAACACTTTCTATTGAACCAAAAAATTTTAATGTTAATTGTATTAGAATTGATATTTTAGACGAAAATATTAAAGAAATAAATAAAGTTATATTTTTTACAAAAAAACGGTAAATGTCTTAATGGTAAAAATTTTACTAGCGGTAATTTAAAAAGAAAAATATAACAAATCGGAAAGCCTTATAATTTACAATATAATAGATGACATAAATAACCAGCTTTAATTAAAAAAGCTGGTTATTTATGTTATGTTTCATTCATCAAAATTCCAAATTAATATTTGGAATTCGTACAAATTCTCTTAAGATCTTTGTACGTTCTTTTCTTTTAATTACTATTCTTCTCAAATTTGAATCATTATCCTCAAACTTGAAAATAATATTCTTGATTTGCGGATATCTCTGCATTGCCATAAGGCAATACAAAAACTTTATTACAAGTCCTGTCTTTGAACATAAACTTGTAATCCACGTCTCGTCATCAGTAACATCATAAATATGTAACCTGATGGCTGTATCCATTCCTATTTTTATGGTTATATTATTTTTCTCCTTATAAAAATGTACATCTTTATATAAACTCATATCTTTATAAGGAAAATATTTTTTTATACCTTTCTCCAAATGTCCATATACCATATCCTGTATGGTTTTCTCTGACCATGTTCTTGAAATAAATACAGATGCATTTGGCCTACCTGTTTCCATTGCTCTAATTTTAGGAGAACACAAATCAAAAAAGTCCTTGCACAACCTTCCATCATGACCATAAACATGATCAAAACAAAAGTGTACTTCTGCTACACTGGATGCCACTTTACAAAAAGCAAGTAGCACTCCAGTTTCTTTGTGCTTTATTCCTATGGAATCATATCCAAAATTATATAGCTCAAAATTCAAAGATGGAGCTATATAAACTTTTTCAATTGGAATGTCCTCAAATTTTAGACATCCTTTGTATTGTTCTTGTAAATATTCCATTAACTCCTCTCTGACTTTTTTTCGTGCAGATTTGGAGCAAATTGCTATTTTATGCTCCTCTTGGGTCATTTCTATTACAGAAAAAATGACTCCTGTTTGTGAGTCTTGGAAATGCATGCCGTTTTCATTTACTCCCATCCGAAATTTTTTTAAATCAAACATCTTTTTTCCTCCTGTTTTTGTTTTTGATGAATGAAACTTCAAAAATGTTACATTTCTATTTTAACATATTTTTACATAATATGCAAATATTCACTCTGCTTTTGAAAGTTCAATTATTAAATCCATATTATCATCTTTTGCCATCTTGTTTTTTCTAATAGCTCCACATTTCTTACATTTAAATATTATAACATAACCTTTTTTACCATTTATTTCTAACCCGATTGGTTCTAAATCTCCATGGCATTGTTCTGCCCTATCACCTGGATTTATATCTACATGTTTAGAATGTAAACAATATGGACAATGATTTCTGCACGAATATCCAAGTTTTGGTACTTTTTTTCCACAATTGTCACATATAAATTCTTCATCAATTTCTGTAAATTTAGATTTTTCCATATATAATCTCATTCCTTCTTAACTATATTTAATATATTATTACATATTAATATTATAGAGTCAATATTGTATATACTAAATTCGTAAACATACAAATTACAACTCCACAAGCAGTAGGTATTAAAAATGAAATTATTGTCCATTTTAAACTTCCTGTTTCTTTTTTTATTGTAAGCAATGTTGTAGTACATGGAAAATGCAAAATTGTAAAAATCATAACATTAATTGCTGTTAATATATTCCAACCATTAGCTTTTAAAATTTCTCCAATTGCCAAAACATCATCAATTCGTGATAATGTATTTGCTTTTAAATAGCACATTAAAATAATTGGTAATACAATTTCATTTGCTGGCATACCTAAAATAAAAGCTGTTAATATATATCCATCTAATCCCATTAGTCTTGCAAATGGATCAAAAAATGTTGCAATTATTGTAAGTAAGCTTCTTCCCTGTATTCCAACATTTGCCAAAATCCATATTACTATTCCAGCAGGTAATGCTACCTTTATTGCTCTTAATAATACATATACTGTTCTATCAAATATTGATCTGATAATTATTTTTCCGATTTGTGGTTTTCTATATGGTGGTAATTCTAATACAAAAGATGATGGCATTCCTTTTAATATGGTTTTTGATAGTATTTTTGATATTATTAATGTTAATATTATTCCAAATATTATAACTCCTATAACAGCAACAGTTGCTAAAATTGATGAAAATTTGCCATAAGTTCCTGCAATAAATATTGTTGCAATAGTTATTAGAAAAGGAAATCTACCATTACATGGAACTAGATTATTTGTTATGATTGCAATTAATCTTTCTCTTGGTGAATCTATTATTTTACAGCCTGTTACTCCACAGCTATTGCAACCAAATCCCATGCACATGGTTGTGACAATATGGTATATTTAAAATATGTAGATAAAAGTCGAAACAATAACATTGTTAGTGTTAAATTTGATGTTTATTTTAGTTTATAAAAATAAAATTTTTATAATTATTGTTTATTGTTTATAATATAAGAGGTTTTCATCAGAAAACCTCTATACCTATTGAATTTCTTTAAAAACTCTCACTTAATTCATTTGATGGAATAAATGTGATTGGTCCTTGCTGATAATTCTTTTCACACAATTCCAAAACTTTCTTAAAGAATTCTTCAGAAGATAACATTTTGGAAACAGAAACAGCCAGAATTCCTGGTAATCTAAGTCCATTCCACTCAAAAGTAATTGTTGCTTCTTCTTCTTTCTTTACCTGTGATACGGCAAACTCATAATTTTCATTACCTTGTCGTATATCTGTTGCACAGTCATTCCATTGAGTCCAATTTGCCCAAATAAGTAATCCAATTTGTCCTTTTTCCTGAGCTTCTTTTAAAGAATCCCGAAGTAGTTTCTCCGTCATAAATGAATCCTCCTTTTATTTTATAGGTTATATATATTGCATTTGCAATACACTTTAAAATGTATTTTATCATATTTCTGTATAAAAATCAATTTTTGAATTTTTAATTGACAAAATGGTAATAATGTGTTATTATTTAAATACAATAAAAATGTATCCTAGTTCAGGTTGAGGATAACATTTACTCGTATGTGTACCGTAACTACACATACTTTTTTTATGCAAAAAACAGAGCAAGACCGTAACTTCCTACTCTGTTTCGACTATGTAATGACACATTTAGTCTTTATCCTTTTTGTTTTCTTCTACTTTTAATTGATTGTTTTTATCTCTTTCAGCTAAAAGCATTTCAACTAATCGTAGAATAAGCTCAGGTTGAGTCATCACATTTTCCCCCTTTCCGCTCTATGTAAGAACTACCTTCATAACAAGAAAGGTTGTTATTATATTACAATATTTTACAGTAAAAAACAAGCGAACAGTAAATATTTATTTTAGATTTTTTTAAAGATAATGTATGTATATATAATAGAAGAACATTTAGTAATAGTACAAGTTTTTTTCAAATAACTATTTAAAGAGGTTATATACTATGAATGAAAAATATCTTAAGTTAAAAATAGAATCTGTTGTAAATAAAATATTATATGAAAAAAATATAATTGATAAAAATGTTTTTGAAAAAACTTCTACAAAACTTGATAAATTAATGTTTGAGGAAAACAAAAAATAAATTTTTTTGACATTTACTTTATATCTTCTATTTTAGTAAAATAAGTATTAATTGCAAAAAGGAAAGGAGATTTATATGACATTATATGAAATGAAACAAGAACTCTTATCTGGAAAGACGATTTTTGACTTACCTTTAAGAGTTGTATACTATGCGAGGGTATCAACTGAAAAAGAAGAACAGATTAATTCCTTAGAAAACCAAGTATCCTTTTTTGAAAATTATATTAGAAAAAATGTTAACTGGACTTTTATTCGTGGTTATGTAGATGAAGGAATAAGTCGGCACCACATCCCTAAAGCGTGAAAATTTTATGCAAATGTTAGAAGATAGCAAAAAAGACGAATTTGATTTAATAGTGGCAAAAGAGGTTTCAAGGTTTTCTCGTGATACGATTGATAGTTTGTATTATACTAGAAAATTATTAGAATATGATGTATGTGTTTATTTTTTATCAGATAATATAATAACTGCATCAAATGATGGAGAATTAAGGTTAACAATCATGTCTAGTATGGCACAAGATGAAGTTCGTAAAATATCTGAAAGAACAAAATTTGGTTTTAAAAGAGCTGTTGAAAAAGGAACTGTTTTAGGAACTAATAATATTTGGGGCTATAAAAAAGAAAAAGGAAAACTTGTAATAGATGAGATGGAAGCACCACTAATTAGAACAATTTTTAATACATATGCAAGTAATCAAAAAATAGGTTTAAAGAAGTTATCTATTGAACTAGCCAAACAAGGATATTATAACCGAAATGGAAATGTCCTTCATCAAAATACATTAAAGAAAATTATTCAAAACCCTAAATATAAAGGATACTATACTGGTGGTTTATCAACTGTTGTAGATTACAGAACTAAGAAAAGAAATTTCTATGAAAAACAAGAATGGAAAGTATTTAAAGATTATGAAAAAGTACCTCCAATTGTGAAAGAAGAATTATGGGATAAAGCAAATCAAAAATTATTAAGTAGAAGCAAATCTGCTAAAATCTACCAAAAACATCAAACTACCTATCCCCTTTCTAGTAAATTATATTGTAAAAAGCATAAATGTGGTTTTGTAAGAAAAATACGACATTACAAAAATAAGGAAGATGCCATATATTGGTATTGTGGAGATTTTCATAAAAAAGGAAAAAAGAATTGCCTACCTGCTTGTTTTAAGCAAGAAGATTTATATGATATTTTGCTTATTGTTTTTAAAAAATACGAAATATATAAAGAAGAAATTGCAGAAGAATTAATGTCATTTTATTTAGGACTTTCAAAAGAAGAAGAAAATATAAAAAAAGAAAAGAAGATAATAAATGAGATAAAAGTTCTTGAAAATAAGAAAGATAAACTATTAGATTTAGCTTTAGACGGCTTTTTCAGCAAAGAAGAATTACAGATAAAGAAAGTATCTATTGAAAAAGGAATTTCTAGTTTAAATGTAAAATTAAAAGAAATAGAAGATAAAAAAGAACAAGTATGTAATAGTAAACAATCTTTTAAGCAATACAGCAAAAAACTAAAAGAAAATATACTAAAAGAACTAGTAATAACCAAAGATAATTTAGAAACTTATATTGAAGAACTCTTAGATAAGATAATCATAGAAGAATTAGAAACAGTAAAAGAAAATACAAAAAGTGCAGAAACTTTAGAAAATAAAAAATATAATGTTGATAATAAGGTTAAATCTGAAGTAAGTTTAAAAATTATCCTTGCAGGTAACAATATAATAAAATATGGTATTCCTGTAAAACTCAGGCAAGTCAGTCAAATAAAGAAAAACAAAGTGGCTGATTTTAAAAATCTCCCACTTTGTCACTCCCATGCACATGGTAATTATCTGTTTGCCACTGCAACATGCTTTTTTAAAGAATTTATCCATATTAAAAGCAATTCTTGGTAAATAACCTAAATCCTCTAAAAAAGTAAAAAGCGGAAAAAATATAGCCATTGGTGGTAACATTACTGAAATTACCCATGTTAAAGTTTGGTACATTCCATAAATAAGCATGTTCGAAAGCCAACTTGGAAAATTAAGAAATTCAGTAATATAAATTAAACCTTGTTGTATAAAATTAAAAAAGCTAAATAAAATTTGAGATGGATAATTAGCACCTACTATTGTAATCCAAAAAATAACTCCCAAAAATATTATCATAATAGGTATTCCCCATCTTTTGGATGTAAGAACTTTATCTATTTTTCTATCTCTTAAACTATAATTTTCGTTTTCAAATGTACAGACTTCTTTACAAATTCCTTCTGCCATTTCTAAAATATTAGAAACTATTTTATCCTTAAAATTTTCTTTGTTTATATTGTACTTTTCTAGTTTAGCATACACTTTTTCAGTTTCTTGTTCTATTTCCTTATTTTCTATATCTAAGTCAGTATGTTTCTTTATTGAATTCAATATCCCCTTTTCCCCATCTATTATTTTTATAGAAACCCATCTTAAAAAATCTTCATTATAATTTGAGTTGTCTAATTTATTTTTAATATCTAATATGCAACTTTCTATAATTTCATCATAAATTATTTTTTTTGGTTTTGGTACTATATCTCTAACTGCAACTTTATATATAACATCTTTTAATTTTTCCAAAGTTTTTTTCTTTTTAGCTGTTGTTCCAACAACTGGTATTCCTAGTAAAGTTTCTAATTTATCTAAATTAATTTTTATTTTTTTGTTTTTAGCCTCGTCTAACAAGTTAACACATAATATTACATCAGGGGTTATCTCCATTATTTGAAAAAGTAGATTCATGTTTCTTTCTAAACATGTAGCATCAGCTACAATAACAGTGACATTTGGTTTTTCAAAACATATATAATCTCTTGCTATTTCTTCTTCTTCAGAATTAGACATTATTGAATATGTACCAGGAATATCAACAAAGGTAAAGTTTTTATCATATATTAAAACATTTCCTGTTGCATTTTCTACTGTCTTACCAGGCCAATTACCTGTATGTTGATGCATTCCTGTTAAGCAATTAAATATAGTAGACTTTCCTACATTTGGATTACCTGCTAATGCAATTGTAAAATTGTTCAATTTAACAATCCCCCCTATACTATTATTTCTATTTTCTCAGTATCCTCTTCTCTTATAGCAATTAAAGTACCTCTTACCTCAAAAGCTTTTGGATCCCCTGATGGGCTTATAAAAACTGGTTTTATTTTTGTACCTTTTACCATTCCCAAGTCTAATAATCTTCTTTTTATATTTTCCTTACAATTTATATCTAAAATTGTAGCTTTTGTATTTAATTTTAATTCACTTAAATTCATCATTAGCTCAAATCCTTTCTAATTTATAATATTAATTTATATCATATAATGTTACTTTATTTGTTTTTTAACCACATTGTTATCACTTCAATGTTTTTTTTTGGTATAGGAAAAACGATTTTTCTTATACCATAAAAAAACATGATTAAAAATATTTATTTTTTAACCATGTTTTTTATATTATAAAATATTTTTTATTTTATTTATAATGTAATGGCTTCCTCCACTGCTATTATTTTGTGTATTCTCGACCATTCCAACAATTAATAAATTTCCTTTTTGCCTATTAGTTGTAAAACAATCAAACCAACCTAATGTACCACTTTCTGTATCTTCATTAGATGTTTTTAATTCTGCAGTTCCTGTTTTTCCAGCTATTGTTAATCCTGGTATTTTCATATCTGTTGCAGTACCTGATTCTACTACTTGTATTAAAGCATCTTTTACAATATTTGCAGATTCTTCTGAAAATACGTCTTCATAATCTACTTTTCCATTACTATATTCTAAATAAGGTTTAACCATTTTACCATTATTAGCAAATGCTGAATATATAGAAGCCATATGTATTGGATTTACTAATAAATCGCCTTGACCATATCCTGTATCTGCTAATTTTATTTCTGTTTCTATTTTGTCAGTATTTGAATATTGTGATTTTTTTATACTAAGTGGAAAATCTATTTCTTTATTAAATCCTAATTTTTGTAAATTTTCTGTATATTTCTCATTTCCTATTGCTAATGTCGCTTGTGCAAAAAATATATTATCTGAATTCATTAATGCATTTGTTACATTTTTAGCACCTGAATAGCCTGTAAGTGTTGTTACATTATAATTCCCCCAACTGCTATCCTTTTGCCAACCTAATCCTTGATAATTGTAAGTTGTATCTCTGGTTATTGTTCCTGTTGTTAAAGCAATTCCAGCTGTTACTGCCTTAAATGTAGAACCTGGACAATATGTTTGTAAAAATCTATTATATAAAGGTTTTGCTGGATCACTATTTAATTCTTCCCATTCACTATTTGTCAATCCAAGTACAAAACTATTTGCATCATATGATGGAGTACTTACAAGTGCCAAAACTTCTCCTGTTTCAGGGTCTAATACTACAAAAAATCCTTTATCATTTTTTAATTGCTCATATAACTTACTTTGTAGCTCAGAATCTATTGTTAATTTTACATCTTCACCATCTTGTTTGTCTTGTCTTGCAATCTCATGCAATTTATTTCCATTTTCATCTGCTATATATATTTCAACACCATCAATACCTCTAATTTTATCTTCATAAGCATATTCTAAACCTGCTTTACCAATAATACTATCACTGTTATATCCTTTTCCCTCATTGTTTTCTAAGTCTTCACTACTAACAGCTTGGACATATCCTGTGATATGTGATGTTTGTTCACCAAAAGGATATACCCTTGCATCAACCTGATTTATCATTACACCAGGTATTTCCAACAATTTATCTTTTAATCCAGTATTATTCATTGCTACTTTTTTTATAGGAACAAATGTGTCATCTTTTACATAAGATGCTGATAATTGTGTATTTATATAATCTGTTGATACCCCTGTTAATTCTGAAATTTTTGAGATATTTTCGTCTCTATTTTCTCCTAATTTTCCTGGTACAATTCCAACAGAAGAAATTTTACCATTTTCTGCTAATTTTACTCCATTTCTATCTAAAATTTCTCCTCTTGATGATTTTAAAGTAGAAACCCTTACTTTATCTGTATCTCTTAGCTGTGGAAATATTTGACTTGAACTCCATTTTATTTTATATGTTTTATCTTGTTTCTCTAGATTTGTAGTATTATTTATAGTAATATTTCCAGCAGATGTAGACATCGTTTCTGTGTATGATATTCTAGCAGTATTTCCCCCTTTTGTTACTTCTTTTATCTCTAGTTTTAAATCTGTAGCATCTATTCCTTCATAAATGTTCTTATTTCTAGCAATAAAGTCTTCTCTGCTTATATTTTGTTTTGATTCCTCTGTTATTTGATCATACATTGCTTCATAATTTTTTTCATTTATTAGTGATACATAATTATTTAATATGTTTTCAGGCTTTTCAGATGTATAATTTAAATAAAAAAATACTCCTGTTATAACTGCTGTTAAAATAATAACTATCATAATTGAAATTATAACTTTCTTTTTCATTCTTACTCACATTCCTTCCATCACATTATTTTTGGTACAAATATTAGTAATCCTATAATTGCTGATGCTATTGCAGATATAAGAACTGCACTAGCTGATACATCTTTTGCAATCTTCGCTTTTGGATTTTCTTCAGGCATTGCTATATCTACTGTAGTTTCTATAGCTGTATTTACTAATTCTAATGAAATAACTAAGCCAAATAACAAGATACATATAATCCATTCTATTTTTGTTATTTTAAAACCTATTCCTGCAATAATAACTAATAACATTATAGTAATATGTATTTTTAAATTACGTTCTTCCTTAAAAGCGGTAAAAAAACCATTTATTGCATATTTGAAACTATTTTTTAGTTTTTTTATTTTTTGCCTCATGTTATACTCCTTTCCCTCTATAAGAGTCCTATTTTTTCCACTTTCAATATAATACTAATTCTTTTATATTAAATAAATTTCTAGTGTTTTACTAACTTTTTTAATCTATAAATCTTTGTATCACGGAAGATTTCGATATATTTCTTTTTAGGTAAATAATAATATGTCCTTACTCTTTCTGAAAAAGTAAAATATATATTCCATAATACTGGATATATTATACTAAATATAAGTACGCTTCCCTCTTGCTCATAATAAGCATTACTATATCCCTGATTACTAATTAATGAATATATTATCCTAACCAATGTCAAAGTAAATCCTATTATCATATATAAATAATTAGTTCTTATAATTTTTTTTGGTGTATCTTCTTTTCTTTTTATACATATATATATCTGATAAATTGCAATTAGTGCAAGAATTGTATTTTGAAAAATTAATATATTTTTATATACAATCATATTTTCTATATTACTAATATTTGCTATATCATTTACCCTTAATAATATTTGGTAAAAACATAATGACCAAAATAATACCATTAAACCGCCAAATTTATTGTATTGTTTGTATTTTATATCTTTTATATTTTTGTTTAATAATCTCCTGTCTTTAAGCCTTATTATAATTACAGCTATAAATATTACTGATATAAATATTACGGCTATTATGATAGCTAATTTCAATGTTTCATTTTCTTCTATAATTGGTCTTTGAATCTCGTAAAACTCAATATTTTCAACTGTATTTCTTTCCACATCATTTTTTACTACATTTTTTGAGTCATAATATCTAAAACTAATAGTTATGAATCTCCCATTCATTACAGTATAATATATAGATACATCTGCATTTATGTTTTCATTTTCTATTTTTGTTATTAAATTTATATATGTATTACCATTTTGTGTTTTTAATATTTCGTTTTCTGTAACAGTATATTGATTATCTAATTCATTTTGTTCAGAATTTTGGCTGTTTATTGCATTTAATAATTGTTCTTTAAATGAATTTAAATCCTCATCTGAAATTTCATTTAAATTTTTCATATTAGCATATGTTGAATTTGTAAAACCTGATACAATTACTTCTTGAGAAGGTGTTTCTGTTAAATTATCTATTGCATCTAATAATATGCCTGACTGTTTATATCTTTCTAAATATGTTTCTTTATCCTCAATTTTTTGTACTACTTCAGTATCATTTTCTAGATTTGAGACTAAATCAATCAAATTTTCATTTAATTTTAATTTTACACCAATTTGATTTATATCATACTCTTTACTTCCATCTGTTGCTTTAGTAATAAACGGATACACTAAAATAACTAATAAAATTAGTATTATTATTTTTCTTTTCATCTTTTATTATCCTTTACAATATATTTTTATTCTTCAACCCATACAGATACAGATTTTTCAGATACTTTAAAAGTTCCAAATCCATCCTCAGAAATTTTAACTTCCTCTTGACAATTTCCTAAAGCATCTATATATGTATTACCTGCATTTTGAATTCCCATATACATTCTTTTTTCTCCTGCTCCTCTGTTTGTAATCACAACTGCCAAACCTGAACGTAAGTGATTTTCATCACCTTCTCTTGTCCAACCAATATAATTTGGATTATCAAAATAGTCATGTTGTACTCCATATGCCTTTTCTTTTCTTAATTTCATCAATATTTTTATATCTTTTACAGGTTCTATATTGTCATGAGGAATACCATATAAATCACCATAAAAGACACATGGATAACCATCTTCTCGCAAAAGTATTATTGAATATGCACTTTGTTTAAAATTTTTATCAACAAAACTTTGCAAAGATTGACCTGGTTGAGTATCATGATTATCAACAAAAGTTACAGCTTTTGCTGGATTTTCTTTTAATAAAGTTTTATCTAATATTTTTGATAAATCATAATTTTCATTTTTAGAAGCTGATTCAAAATTATAATGTAATGGAACATCAAATAAAGATGTTTGTCCTTCAGTTTCTGTAATATATCTATGTAATTTATTAACATCAGTTGACCAATATTCTCCAACAGAAAATAACTCTTTTTTGAAAGTTTCTCGTATATCTTTTAGCCAATTTTTATAAAAATCCGCATTTATGTGTTTTACTGCATCTAATCTAAAGCCATCTATATTAGTAAATTCTACATACCATTTTCCCCATCTAGTACATTCTTCTACAACTTCTTGATTATCAAAATCTAAATCTGCTCCCATCAGATAATCAAAATTCCCAAATTCCTCATCTACAGTATTGCTCCACTGTTTGTCTTTAAATTTAAAAATTGCTTTTTCCCCTGTTTGGTTATTATAATCAATACCTTTAAAATGTGTCCAATTCCATTCAAAATCAGAATATTTTCCATTTCTTCCAGGAAAATAAAATTTTGTAGCAACTTTTATTGTCTCTTGATTTGCAATTGCTATATTGTGATTTCCCCAATCGACCTTTGTTGCTGGTATTGTTTGTATTTTATCTGCTCCCATTTTATGGTTTAATACTATATCAGCATATACTTCTATTCCTTCTTGTTTTAATGTTTGTATACATTTTAAATAATCATCTTTTGATCCATATTTTGTTTTTATTGTTCCTTTTTGATTAAACTCTCCTAAATCATATAAATCATAAACTCCATAGCCTACTTCATCTTTTCCACCAATTCCTTTATATGCTGGTGGTAGCCATATTGCTGTTACTCCTAATTTTGATAATTCTTGTGCTTTATTTGATATTTTATTCCAAAAGTCTTGGTTTGTTTGTAAATACCATTCAAAACTCTGAATTATCATTCCATTTATTTTTTTCATTTTTGTCTTTTGCCTTCTTTCTTAAATTGTGAATTGTAACATTATATTATCATATTTTTTTATCTTTTACAACAAAATACTTCCTATTTTTTTATTTTTATGATAGAATAGTCTCAGTTCATTAATAGCTTATATTTAACATATATTAATGTACTATACTTTTAATTAATTCAAAAGAAAATGGAGGAATGAAATTATGGAATTTAACAAATGTTCTAGATGTGGAAGCTTTTATGTTTCTCAAGGAAATGTTTGTCCTAAATGTCAGTCAAAAGACACATTAGAATTTTCAACTTTTAAAACATACATTAAAGAAAACGGATTTGGAGAGAATATTGAAGAAATTTCAGGTGCAACTGGAATATCTGTAAAAAACATAAATCGTTTTCTAGGATATGAAGGTTTTGAAAATTTTGCTGACAAACTTGGAAATATAAACACTAATAAAATATTAAAATCTAACAAAATAGATTTATAATAAATTAGTTATGATTATACATATTTAATGAAGGGAATGATCTTAAAAATGGAAAATGCAATTAAAGTATTACGTGAAAGAGGTTTTATAGAACAAATGACACATCCTAAGGAAATGGAAGAACTATTTAGTTCAGGTAAATCAATCCCATTTTATATTGGAATTGATCCTACAGCTGATAGTTTACATGTTGGTCATTTTGTTTCTTTAATGGTTGCAAGTCATCTACAAAGATGTGGACATAAGCCTATAATTTTAGTTGGTGGTGGTACTGCAAACATTGGTGATCCTTCTGGTAAAACTGATATGCGTAAAATGCTTTCAAAAGAGCAAATTGACGAAAATGTTAAAGGTATAAAAAAGCAACTTGAAAAATTTCTTAGTTTTGAAGGTACTAATGGTGCAATCATCGTAAATAATGCAGATTGGCTATTAAATTTAAATTATATAGATTTTATGCGTGAAATAGGTAGTCTATTTTCAATAAATCGTATGCTTTCTGCAGAATGCTATAAACAAAGATTAGAAACTGGATTAACTTTTTTTGAACTAGGATATATGCTTATGCAATCATATGATTTTCTACACTTATACAATACTTTTGGTTGCAAATTAGAAATAGGTGGAAATGATCAATGGTCTAATATTATTGGTGGTGTAGAACTAATTAGAAAAATTGGAAAAGATGATTCTTTTGGACTAACATTTAAGCTTCTTACAACAAAAGAAGGTAAGAAAATGGGTAAAACAGAAAAAGGAGCTTTATGGTTAGATCCTACAAAAGTTTCCCCATATGAATTTTATCAATATTGGAGAAACATTGAAGATGAGAGTGTTGAAACAGTATTATCTTTATTAACATTTTTACCTATGGAAGAAGTTAAAAAACTAGGTTCTCTAAAAGATGAACATATAAATGAAGCTAAAAAAATAGCAGCATTTGAAATTACTAAATTGGTTCATGGTGAAGAAGAAGCAAAAAAAGCAGAAGAAGCTTCAAACGCATTATTTAATGGTAAAGGTTCTATAGATAATATGCCTTCAGTTCAATTAGATAATATAAATACTTCAATTATAGATACTATTATTTGGGCAGGTATTGCTCCTTCAAAAGGTCAAGCAAGAACTTTAATTTCTCAAGGTGGTATATCTTTAAATGATGAGAAAATCTCAGATATTAATTATGTTTTATCAGAAAAAGATTTTAAAGATGGTTATGCAATATTAAAAAAAGGCAAAAAAGTATTTTACAAATTGGAAAAAGCTTAAAAAAGTGAGCATTGCTCACTTTTTTAAGTTTATTCTCTATTAGGAAGGTCATACTGACATTCCTAATAGAGAAAACACATTGCACACAATTTTACTAGCGTAAAATTGGCGCAGAACAAATTAACGGAAAGCCAAAGAGAAAAGTTAAAATTATTGCAAATTTTAAGGCTTTCCGATTTGTT
>CALXJY010000025.1 GCA_944388755.1 uncultured Clostridia bacterium
ACCTCTTAGTAGAAGTATATCAAAAAAGAGTTGCGTTAGCAACTCTCAAAGGAAAAATTTATTTTTCCTATTTTTTAGTTTTTTCCTCTGACAAATTATTTGTTATTTCATCTTGTGAGAAATATTTTATTTCTGTGGTTTCTATATTTTTCTTAAATTTCCACCTATAATATCACATAAAATAAATACTTTGCATACTTCATAAGCATATATTGGTTTATTGTTTTTATTTATATCATGTATAGCAACTACTTTTATTGCATTTACATCTTTCTATAAATCGACATAAATTGCAAATTCTTTATTTAGTTTTCAGTGGTAAATAGCCTACATTGTAGGCTATTTACTATCCATTAATTTAATCCCAATCATCATCTTCGTTATCATAATAATTACGAAGCATTTCAATGTTTGGAGTTATTGCCCAAGTACCTCTTGGAAGATTTTTTTTAAGATTTTCTCTTACTTCCTCAGGAGTATTTGGATTGTGTGCAACGAAATATTTAATCCCAAAATCATAAAGTTCTTCGCCCAATAAAGCAAGTGTCTCTGGCAGAGTATTCTCGTTAATAGCTACACATCTTCTAATAACAGGATGTTTATCATCAGATAAATGTGCCAACGTTTCACTTAATGTATTCTCATTTCTTGCTACTTCAAACTTAACCTCATCATTTTCATCTTTCGATAAAAAATCTAAAATTTGACCTGAAGTAGCTGGATTTTTAGCTACCCCTATTCTAACATAGGAATCATCATCTCTTGACAAACTACCTAAAATAGTATTGGTTGCATTTGGATTAGTTGCTACATTTCTCCGAACAAATTTACTTTCATCTTCAGATAAAAATTCAAGAACTTCAGTTTCAACAAAAGCAGATTTTGCAATTGCCTCTTTTACTGCTCTTTCAAGTTTACCTAAATCAATGTTCATTTTTCTTTCCTCCTTGACAATTCTGATTACGAGTTAATAGTTACTATATATAAAACTTGCAATTTGCAAGATAACCAAATTATGTGAATATTATAGCATAAACAACCTATATTTTCAATATAACTGAAGAAATTTTAACTATATATTTAAATTGTAATTCTTGTTTAATTATCTTCATTTTCATACACTATCCTTTTGTTTGGATGATTTTAATATTGTTTTTAGGCAACAAAAAAATCAACCATTTTACTGATTGATTTTTGTATCAATTCTGTTCCATTAGTTCGAACAGATACATCATTGGTGGGCAGGACATTCGTATAATCACGCGAACTATTGATCTAAAAGCATTTTTACTATTATGTCCGTGCAAATAAAATAGCAACAAGTGATATGATTAATCTTCTATTTGCTCTATTTCAGAATAAACAACATCTATAACATTTTCTAATATATCTTTTGGTAAATCTTCTATTACTTGATATGTTCTACTATTTAAATCTAATGCTTTTATATGTTCACACAATATTACACCTGTTGTTTTAGTTCTATCATCTAATGGTATATGCAAAGGAAAATGATTATTTGTATTTGTAATAGGGCAAACAATAGATAATTTTGCTTTTTCATTAAATATATCATTACTTATTACAACAGCTGGTCTATATCCTGCTTGCTCATGTCCTGCTTGTGGATTAAAATTGATTTTTATAATAGTTCCTTGTTTTACCATATTTCTTCTCCTTTTGGTTCTCCCCAGTCAATTTCTATTGGTTTATAATCCTCTTTGTAATCTTTGAATAATTCTTTTATATTTTTTCTTTTATGTTCCTTTGCTTTCTCTATAACTAATTTTCCATTATCTACAATAATTATTATTTGTTCATTTTCAGACCAATTGACACTATCTAATACCATTTTAGGTATTCTAATTCCTTGACTATTTCCCCATTTTTGAATAGTAGTTGTCATTTTTCTCATCTCCTCTCGTATATACATAGTATATACTATTTTATAAAAAATGTCAATAAAATTTTATACTTTTATAATATTTTTTACTAAAAAAAGTAATATTATTCTTGATATTTCTTGTATTTTATGATTACAACTAGTGCTATATATTATGATAAAATTACAATAATTATCAGTATATCAAACAAAATTGCAATTTATTTTTCTAATCTCATATATAATACTGGATATGGATTTCCTTGGTCATCTAATTCATTTCTTTGATAAACTTTGAAACCCATATGTTCATAAAAACTTTTTGCATGTGGGTTATCTTCATTAACTGCAAGGTCATTTACATTGTAGTTTTCTATTCCATAATTTAATAATTCTTTTCCTAATCCTTGTCCTCTTTCACTATTTTTAATAAATAGCATTTCAAGTTTATTTTTTTCTATTCCCATAAAAGCAATAGGTCGATGACTTTCATTTTCTATAATTATTAAATGTGCTATACCTTTTAATGCTTGTGGTACAAATTTCTTTATATTTTCTATTTCTTCATCAGATAGAAAAGTATGTGTTGCTTTTACTGAATCTTCCCATACTTCTAATAATTGATTAATTAAGCTGTCTGTTCTTTCCTTTACTTCTATTATGTTCATATTTTACCACTCTTTCAAATTATTAAAATTCTTCAATATTTACTTTATTTCCATGTTCTTTTATAATTTCAATCAAATCTTCTACTTTAAGCCATATTGTCGCTGTATTGTCATTTGGGTGTACTCCTACAATATGTTTATCTTTCATAAAATCTTTATCTATATAAAACAGAACTTTATTATTCTTGTCATTTAATAAACCTAGTGGAGTTACTGAGCCTGGTTTCAAATTCATTATATCTAATAAATCATTTTCACTTGCAAAACTTAATGGTCTTGTTTCACTTTTTCTTCTAAATTCTTTCAAATCAATTCTTTTATCTCCTTTAACTGTTATAAGATAATAATTTCTTTTTTTATCATCTCTAACAAATAAATTTTTTGCATCATACTCTGGGTATGGTATGTCAAGTTCTTTTAGTTCTTCCATATTATAAACAGCTTTATGTTCTGTTATCTCATACCATATATTTTTAGATTTTATAAAATCATATATCTCTTGCTTATTCATAATTTATCTCACTTTCTAATTAAGATTTAATCGAATTGTGTTTGCCAATTCTTATCATTATATGCTTTAAAACACATTTCAATTTGCTCTTTATTTGTTTTTTCATCTGACAGATTATTTGGTATTTCATCTTGTGAGAAATATTTTATTTCCGTAGTTTCTATATTTTTCTCAAATTCTCCACTTATAACATCACATAAAATAAATACTTTGCATACTCCATAAGCATATATTGGTTTATTGTGTTTATTTCTATCCTGTATAGCAACTACTTTTATTGCATTTACATCTAGTCCTGTTTCTTCTTTAACTTCTTTTACTGTATTTGATTTAACACTTTCCAAAACATCACACCAACCACCTGGTAATGACCAAGTGTTATTATTTTCATGTACTAGTAATATTTTATTGTCTTTAAATATAACTGCTCTCGTATCAATTTTAGGTGTCTGATAGCCAGTTTCATTACAGAATAAATCTTTCACTTTTTCTATACTTAAATCTGTTTTCTCTGCTAACATTTCTGCTGATATCTCTCGTAATCTTTCATATCTTTCTATATCATATACATTATCTGTATATGCAAGTCCTGATTGTGCTAAACTTTGAATTTCCATTGACCATTTTATCCACTTTTCCATTTATATTCATCTCCATAAGTTACTATTTTCTATTGTAATTATAGTATCATAAATAAGAGTAATTATCAATATAACTATTTTTTTTAATTTTTTACTATATTTTTAATAAAATTCTGTCCTTCCAGTGCAATCCGTGCAAAAATCGCACTAAACAAATCTCCGTATTGACTGATACTGTTAGATTACAAAGGATATTTTTTCGTGCAGTTCGTCCGTGCAATTTCCGTGCAGAAACAAAAAAACAATAAAAAATGGCAAATAATTTTGAATATAGTTTGAATAACGAAAATGCCCAAAGATAGGTAATATCAATACTTACAAATAATTTTGAATAAAAATAAAAAAAGCTGAAATTGGTTAAAATTTCAACTTTTTGGTGGGCAGGGATGGATTCGAACCATCGTACTCAAATGAGAACAGATTTACAGTCTGCCGCCTTTAGCCACTCGGCCACCTACCCAAATAAAATGGTGCTCCCTCAAGGATTTGAACCTTGGACCCACCGGTTATGAGCCGGTTGCTCTGACCAACTGAGCTAAGGGAGCAAATGTCTTAATCAAGACAAGATAAAGTATATATTATTTTATATTACTTGTCAAGTATTTTTTGAAAAAAATTTTAAAAATACTGATAATCTATTGAATAAAAATACAAAATATGATAAAAATATATAAATTATAAATGTGACATAGGAGGAAAAAAGATGTATAATGAACAAAAAGATATAGTAAATACACCAAGGATAAAAGTAATAGGAGTTGGAGGAGCAGGAAACAATGCTGTAAATAGAATGATACAAGATAATGTAAAAGGTGTTACATATTATATGATAAACACAGAAACAGGAACATTAAAAAGATCTTTAACAAAAAATATATTGCAAATAGGAATAGAAACAACAAAAGGACTAGGAGCTGGTGCAAATGAAAATGTTGGAGAAAAAGCAGCAAGGGAAAATAAAGAACAAATAAAAGATATATTAAGAGGAGCTGATATGGCTTTTATTGTAGCTGGAATGGGAGGAGGAACAGGAACAGGAGCAGCACCAGTTGTTGCAGAAATAGCAAAGGAAATGGGAATACTAACAATAGGTGTAGTTACAAAACCATTTATGTTTGAAGGAAAGGCAAGAAAATTACGAGCAGATTATGGTACTCAAAAATTAAGAGAAAATGTAGATGATTTAATAGTAATATTAAATGACAAATTATTAAAAAATACTGACACAAAAATAACATTAAATTCTGCTTTTTCTCTAGCAGATGAAGTTTTAGAACAAGGAATAACAGGAATAACAGATTTATTAACAACTATAGGTGAGGTAAATATCGATTTTGCAGATATAGCAACAACGGTAAAATATAGAGGAAAAGCATATATGGGAGTTGGTATGGCTGAAGGGGAAAGAAAAGTAGAAGAAGCAGTACTGCAAGCCATTAGCAATCCATTAACAGAAGCTAAGATAAATGGAGCAAAAGGTGTTATATTTAATGTAAAAGGAGATGAATCACTAAGCTTATTAGAAATAAATAGTGCTATAGGTATAATAAATGATAAGATTAGTGAAGATGCAAATGTTATTTTTGGAACAGTAATAGATAAAAATATGAGTGACAAAGTTGGAGTTACTATTATAGCTACAGGAGTAGAAGAAAATATAGAAGTTAAAGTATAATAATTGTATGATATAAACAAAAGATGGAGAGAGAAATAGCTTTCTCCATTGTTTTATCTATTAGAAAAGTCATTATGACTTATCTAATAGATAAAATACTTTAAATGGTATAAAATTCAAACTTTTAAAAGATGCTTTTTTTTGAATTATTCATAAAATCTTAATAAAATATATATTTATTATTCATAAATCTATGATATATATTATAAGAAGCAATATAAAGCTTAAAACGAAAAAATATATTATTTTTTAAGGGGGAAAAAATGTACAATATTTTAGTAGTTGATGATGATAAAGAAATTGTAAATGCAATAGATATTTATCTAAGAAAAGAAGGTTATAAAATATATAAGGCTTATAATGGAGAAGAAGCAATGGAAGTATTAAAAAATGAAGAAATACATTTAATAATACTAGATGTTATGATGCCTAAAAAAGATGGATTAGAAACACTAGAAGAAATAAGAAAAAATAAAACTATTCCAGTTATAATGTTGTCAGCAAAGTCAGAAGATTATGATAAAATAGAAGGATTAGACTTAGGTGCAGATGATTATGTAACAAAACCTTTTAGTCCACTAGAGTTAATTGCAAGGGTAAATTCAAATATAAGGAGATATACAAAATTTGGAGCCTTAAAAGAAAATCTAAATGATAAAACATATAAAACAGGAGACTTATTTTTAGATGATGAAACTAAAAAAGTTATAGCAGATGGAAAAGAAATAAAACTAACTGCAACTGAATTTAAAATTTTAAAGTTTTTAATAAAAAATAAAGGAAAGGTATTTTCAATACCACAAATATATGAAAATGTATGGAATGAAGAAGGATATGCAGCAGAAAATATTATTGCAGTACATATAAGACACATAAGAGAAAAAATAGAAATAGATCCAAAAGAACCAAAATATCTAAAAGTAATATGGGGGATAGGATATAAAATTGAGGATATAAAGTAAATAAAAAATAATAATGGAGGAAACTATGGAAAATATCAGGAAATCTTCTTTATTAAGGGGAATATCATATATATTAATTCCAATAATTGTATTTATTTTAGTTTTATGTGTTGTAAATGAAGTACTTGTTCGACAATATGGTAATATTGGAAACAAAGAAGAATATTTAAAAACTGATCAATTTGCAGAAGAATATTACATTTCTGTTATTTCAAATGTATCAGATATAAAAGAAATAGAATATGAAAATTCCAATGGTATAGAGATATATAATGCTACAAGAAATTATTATAAAAAAATAGAAAACCAAAATATATATTATGAAGGTAGTAAAGAAACCAGGGTAGGATATATAAATAAGGGAATAAACTATATTATAAAAGATAAAAACACAGGAAAAATATATACAAATATTCAAATAACAGAATTAGATAAACAAATACAAGAACTAAAAAATTCATCTGTTTATTGGTATTATGAAAATGGAGAAATTAAAACTAATATAGACAAAATAAGTCAAAACAATGTAGTTTATAACTATGGTATAACATATAATGATTATGACATATATTCAAGTTTTAATATAGATAATATGATTGAATATATGTTAAAAGATCCAACATATGCAATTTACTCAAAATTGAATAACATATCACAGTTTTTTAATAATAAATTATCATATATAATACCTATAGCAACTATTTTATTAGCAGTTATAATTATATATTTGATTTGGTCTATTGGACATGAAAAAGGAAAAGATGGAATAACATTAAGAAGTATAGATAAAATATCATATGAAATTATAATAATGATAACTTGGTTTATAATTGTTCTATTGATATGTGTAATTGGAGGAGCATCTAGCATAAATAGTCGAATTCCTGTTGACTTTGTTCAATCGGCATATATTGTATCATATTTGGGAATATATGTATGTTTATTGATAGATGTAATTACTACAATTAGAAGAATAAAGGCAAAAGAGTTTTGGCATTCATTTTTAGTGTATAAAATCTGGAACAAACTAAGACAAAAAATAGATGAATATGGTGGAAAAGAAAATTCAACAAAAAAAATAACTTTTTTTTATTTGATGTTTTTAGCAATATTTTTCATTTTGATTAATTGTGCTACATCTTTTTTAGGATTGGTATTATTAGTAGCCTTTTTAGTATGGATATATATAAAATTATTAAAATATAATAAAAAATTAAATGAAGTTCAGATGGCTTTAAGAGATATATATGAAGGAAAAGATGATGTTTATCTAGATGAGTCTGAACAAAAAGGTGTGTTAAAAAGAATGGCAAAATATATAAATGATATTGCTGGAGGATTTTCTAATGCAATCGAACAAAGTCTAAAATCTGAAAGATTAAAAACAGAATTAATAACAAATGTATCACATGATATAAAAACACCACTTACATCAATTATAAATTATGTGGATTTGCTAAAAAAAGAAGAATTTGAAAATAAACAAGTTGAACAATATATTGCAATATTAGACAATAAATCTCAAAGACTAAAAAAACTTATAGAAGACTTAGTTGAGGCATCTAAGGTTCAATCAGGAAATGTAAAATTAAATATAGAAGATATCAACTTAAAAGAACTTTTAAATCAAACTACAGGTGAATTTGAGGACCGATTTGAAAAGAAAAACTTAAAAATTGAATTATTGGTACCCACAGATGACGTTATAATAAAAGCAGATAATAGATATATGTACAGAATAATAGAAAATCTATTTAGTAATATTACGAAATATGCTTTAGAAAATTCTAGAATATATATAGAGCTTAAAAGAGAAAGTGGAAAAGTTAAATTAAGTATAAAAAATATATCTAGTGAAAAATTAAATATTTCTGCAGATGAATTAATGCAACGTTTTGTTAGAGGAGATAAGTCAAGACATACAGAAGGAAGTGGATTAGGTATTTCTATAGCAAAAAGTTTAACTGAATTGCAAAATGGTAGTTTTGATATAGAAATTGATGGAGATTTATTTAAAGTAATTTTACAATGGTAAAATCTTGAAAAATTAAAATATGTATGTTAGAATTTATAAAAACAAAAGAAAGAGAGAACAAAATTGAAAAAATTTTTTATAATTATAGTAATATTATTTGTAATATTTATATCATTATTAATATATAGAAAATCACAACAAAAAAATATTTTAACAGCAACTGAAGTTGATAATATACAAAATTATATATCAGAAATATATATGTGGAAAGAGGTAACAGGAGATGCACTTCCTGTATTTGATGAAATTAACAGTGCACCAGATAAGTGGATTTGGGAGGTTGTAAAAAAAAATATAGATAATTATGATAGTATAACATATAATCAAATTCAAGATAAGATAAATGAAATATTTGGTCAAAATTGTACTAAGCAATTTCCTAGAGAAGGCAATGATGCATTTTTATACAATGAAGAATTGCAAAATTATGAACCTACAGTAACACAAATTGACAGTGATAATGATGTATTTATAATAAATGAAATAAAAAAAGAAAAAGATGAATATATTGTTGAAATTGTAGAATACATAGAAGATTATTCTCAAGAAAAATTTGATGTTGAAACAGGAGAAGAATTAGAGTATGATATAAATATAAAAAATCTTTCAGGAGATGTAATAACTAGTGTAAAAAATACGGAAGGAGAAACAAAAATTATAGAACAGGTTAAAGCTAATATAGATAAGTTTAGTAAAAAAATAGTAAGATTAACAATAGATAAAGAAAGTAAAATATTTGTTAAATCTGTTCAAAACAAATAGAAGGATTGTGAATAAAATGCAAAAAAAATTAGAAAAATGCACATTATGTCCACATAAATGTGGAATTGATAGGACAAAAGGAAAAATAGGTAGATGTAAATCAACAGATAAAGTAAAGATAGCTTTATATTCTACACATGAATTTGAAGAACCTTGTATTAGTGGTATACATGGTTCAGGAACAGTATTTTTTTCAAATTGTAATTTAAATTGTATTTATTGCCAAAATTATGAAATCAGTCAAATGAGTAGAGGAAAAGAGATATCAACCAATGAATTGGCTGATATTTTTTTAAAACAACAAGAAAAAAATGTAGAAAATGTAAATTTAGTAACTCCAACGAGTTATGTACATCAAATAATAGAGGCAATACAAATTGCGAGAAAACATGGCTTCAAATTACCAATTGTATATAACACTAATGCTTATGAAAATATAGATACAATAAAATCACTTGACGGATATGTAGATATATATTTACCTGATTTAAAATATGCAGAAAATGAATTAGCAAAAAAATATTCTAAAATTGATAATTATTTTGAAGTGGCAACAGAAGCCATAAAAGAAATGTATAAACAAGTGGGAAATCCGATTTTAAATTCTAATGGAATTATGCAAAAAGGAATTATGGTAAGACATTTAGTTTTACCTACATACATAGAAAATAGTAAAAAAGTATTAGATTGGGTAAAAAACAATTTATCATCAGAAGTTTATATTAGTATTATGGCACAATATTTTCCTACTTATATGGCAAAAAATGATAAAAGAATTAACAGAAAATTAACTAAATTTGAATGGAATAAAATAATTGATTATATAGATGTACTAGGAATTAAAAATGGATTTGTACAAGAACTTGGAGAACATGAAGAAGAGTATGTACCTAATTGGAAGTATTAAAAAAAGAGAAGATAAAAACACATTAAACACAAATTTATTACATAAATTTGGCGCAGAACAAATTAACGGAAAGCCAAAGAGAAAAGTTAAAATTATTGCAAATTTTAAGGCTTTCCGATTTGTTCTTTTATTATATATAAGTGGATAGTAATAGATATAATCAGAAATTTTATATATAATTAAAAAAATGTAGAATTTTATAATTATATATGCTATACTTTATTGGTAGAAAGAAATTTATAAATTTAGTGTATAACAAATTAGTGGAAAGCTAAAAGGAATGTTAAACAATTACAAATTATATGAGATCCTAATTTGTTATAATAGAAAAGGAGGAAAAAATGACTCAAGCAGATAAAAATTTTATAGAAACATGTAAGGAAATAATAAAAAACGGATATTCATCAAAAGGTACAAATGTACGTACTAGATGGAAAGATGGAGAAGAGGCAAATTATATTTCAATTATTGGAGTGCAAAATAAATATGATGTTGCAAAGGAATTTCCAATGATTACACTAAGAAATAATAGTAATACAATAAAAAATGCAATTGATGAAATTTTGTGGATATGGCAAAAAAAATCAAATAAAGTTAGTGAATTAAATTCACATATTTGGGACCAATGGGCAGGAAAAGATGGAACAATTGGTAAAGCATATGGTTATCAATTAGCTAAAAAATATGAATTTAAGACAAAAGAAGGCATAAAAAAAATGGATCAAGTAGACTATATATTATATTTATTAAAAAATGATCCATCAAGTCGTAGAATAATGACAAATATTTTCAACCATGAAGAATTAAAAGACATGAACTTAGAACCATGTGCATATGGTACACAATGGTTAGTAAAAGAAGGAAAATTACATCTTATTCTTAACCAACGTTCACAAGATATGTTAACAGCCAATGGTTGGAATGTTATGCAATATTCAGCTCTTTTGTGCATGTTTGCACAGGTTTCAGGATTAGAAGTTGGAACCTTAACACATAATATAGGTGATTGTCATATATATGATAGACATATACCTCTTGTAGAAAAATTGCTTGAAGCAAAGCCAATGGATGTGTGCCCAAGGTTGATTATTAAAAATCCTACTAAAGACTTTTACGAATTTGAATTAAAAGATTTTGAAATTGAAGGATATGATTATAACAAAGATGTAAAGATAGGAAAAATACCAGTAGCTATTTAGGAGGAAATAAAAATGTTAAGTATTATAGTTGCAAAGGCAAAAAATAATATAATAGGAAAAGATAATAAACTTTTATGGAATTTACCAAATGATTTAAAAAAATTTAAACAATTAACAACAGGACATGTGATTATTATGGGAAGAAAAACGTTTGAATCTTTAGGAAGAGTATTGCCAAATAGAAAACACGTGGTTTTTAGCCAAAATCCGGATTTTAAAGTAAATGATCCAAATGTTTTTGTAGTTAAATCAATGTTTGAGATTCAAGAATATATTGAAAATGAAGATGAAAACTTTGTTATTGGTGGAGCAATGATATATAATTTGCTTATGCCATATGTAAAAAAAATGTATGTGACAGAAATTGATGAAGATTTTGATGGAGATGCATTCTTTCCAAGAATTCAAGAAGAAATTTGGAAAGAGGTAAAAAGAGAAGGTTATGAAGAAAATGGGCTAAAATATGACTTTGTCGAATATGTGAGAAGATAATCGAAGGTGATAATAAGAAATGGAATTTCTAAAGAAATTAGAGTTTGATATTATATTAAATAAATTAGAAAAATATTGCCATGTTGAAAAAAGCAAAAACATGGCTTTAAAATTACATTTATTTACTGATATTCAAAAAGTAAGAAATGCTTTACAAGAAACAACAGAAGCAGTTAATTTAATACAAAGATGTGGAATGTCACAAAATATTTTTTTTGAAGAAGATAAACATGGATTTAAAATTTTAGAAACATATGGAGTTCTTTCTTTAAAATCAATTTTAAATTTTACACAGATTTTAAGATTAAGTAATTTATTAAAAAAATATTTCAGTCAAGATTTTATAAATAAAGAAGATTATCCAAATTTGCAACAAATATTTTCAGAACTATATACTAATACTGGAATAATTTCAGAAGTAGAAAAAAGTGTTATTGATGAAAATACATTAGATGACAAAGCTTCTAAAAATTTGGAACTTATACGAAAAAAACAAAAAAATATAGAACTAGACATAAAACAAAAATTAAATAATATGATTCATTCAAATATGTATAGTAAATATATACAAGAAAGCATAGTTACTATTAGAAATGATAGATATGTAATACCAGTAAAGCAAGAATATAGAAGTCAAATAAAGGGTTTTATACATGATATTTCTAGCTCAGGATCAACTATTTTTATAGAGCCAATTTCTGTTTTTGAATTAAATAACAATATGGCAGATTTAAAAATGGAAGAAAGTTTAGAAATTGAAAAAATAATAAAAGAATTAACCAAATTATTTTATCCATATGTAGAAGAACTAAAAAAGGACACCGAAAATTTGGCAAAATTAGATTTTATTTTTGCTAAAGCAAAATTTTCAAGAGATATCCAAGGAAATGAACCAATTATAAATAATAATAATCAAATTATGTTAGAAGAGGCAAGACATCCATTAATAGATAAAGAAAAAGTAGTTCCAATAACATTAAATATAGGAAAAAATTATAAAAGTTTATTGATAACAGGCCCAAATACAGGAGGAAAAACTGTAACGCTAAAAACTGTTGGACTACTTACATGTATGGCATGTAGTGGATTGCATATTCCAGCAAAGAAAACATCGTCAATATGTGTATTTAATAAAATTTTTGCAGATATTGGAGATGAACAGAGTATAGCAGATTCATTAAGTACATTTTCAGCACATATGAAAAACATTGTTGAGATTATAAAAAATGTAGATGAAAAAACTCTAATTTTGCTTGATGAGTTAGGATCAGGAACAGACCCTGTAGAAGGCCAAGCCTTAGCAATTAGTATATTAGAAGAATTATACAAAAAAGGTTGTATAACAATTGCAACAACACATTATCAGGAACTGAAAAAATATGCGATGACTGAAAATGGATTTGAAAATGCATCTGTAGAATTTGATATACAGACACTAACACCAACATATAAATTGCTAGTTGGAGTACCAGGTAAGAGTAATGCTTTTGAGATTAGTAAAAAACTTGGACTCAAAGAAGAAATAATACAAAATGCAAAAAACAGATTAGAAAAACAAGATGTTGAATTTGAAGAATTGGTTAAAAAAATATATCAAGATAAAGTTCAAATTGAAGAAGAAAAAAAGATGATTAGTAGAAAGTTAGAAGAAATCGAAGGCTTAAGAGAATCTTTAGAAGTGGAAAATACTAATTTAATGCAAAAACAAAAAACGGAAGTAGAAGATGCTAAACAAGAAGCAAGAAATATTTTATTAAATGCTAAACAAGAAGCAAATAATATTATAAAAAATATGGAAAAATATCAAAAAAATTTAGAAAACAATTTATTTCTAAAAAATGTTAATGAGTTAAGAGAAGATTTGAATAGTAAAATAAAAAAATTAAGTATTAGCGAAAAAAGTGTAGATATTGATAATAACAATATTGATGTAAAACCTGATATGAAAGTTTTTGTAAAAAAATTTGGAAAAGAAGGGATAGTAATTTCCAAATCTTTAAAAAATAATGAAGCTATTGTTGAAATAGGTGGGATTAAAATAAATGTTCCAATTACTGATCTAGAAATTGTAGAAAAAAAGACACAAAAACAAAAAATTAATATACATTCAAATATAAGTAAATCTAAAAACATAAAAACAGAAATAAATGTTATAGGTCAAACTGTAGAAGAAGCTTGCTTTGTTGTTGATAAATTTTTAGATGATTGTAATTTGGCTAAATTAAAAACTGTTAGGATTGTACATGGAAAAGGAACAGGAAAACTTAGAAATGGTATACACAAATTATTAGATAAAAATCCGAATGTTAAATCATATAGATTAGGTACATTTGGAGAAGGTGATATAGGTGTAACTGTTGTAGAACTTAAATAGGGTTATATTTTACAATACCATATATAATAGTTGTGAATACTAATTAGTTGTTGTTACCACTTAGACTAGAACAATGAAAATAAGCTAACTTGTATTAGTTACTAGATAATGGTTTTAGATAAAAATACAAGGTTACAATTTCTAGCCTTAAAATGAAAAAGTACCCAAACTAGAGAAATAAAAGAGCTGTACAATGAAAAAAAGCTAAAAAGTACTTGCAATTTGTGTAAATATTTGGTACAATAGATAACGTAAAAAATCACATAGAATCAATCTAGGAGGTAGTGCTAACAGAAATGTTAGTCCAAATAGGTGAAAATTCTATGGAAGTAAAAACAAAAAGGAGGAATAAAA
This sequence comes from uncultured Clostridia bacterium, assembly GCA_944388755.1. GTDB lineage: Bacteria > Bacillota > Clostridia > TANB77 > CAG-508 > CAG-269. Next base: position 14,463 of record CALXJY010000025.1, read on the forward strand.
ATGGCAGTAGTTGCAATGAAACAATTACTAGAAGCAGGTGTTCATTTTGGACATCAAACAAGAAGATGGGATCCAAAAATGGCAGAATATATATTTCAAGCTAGAAATGGGATTCATATCATCGATTTACAAAAAACATCAAAAAAATTAGATGAAGCATATGCTTTTCTAAAAGAACAAACAGAAGAAGGAAAAACAGTTCTATTTGTTGGAACAAAAAAACAAGCACAAGAGTGCATGAAAGAGGCAGCAATTAGATGTGGAATGTTTTATGTTGATCAAAGATGGTTAGGAGGAATGTTAACAAACTTTGAAACAATAAGAGCAAGAGTACAAAGATTAAAAGATTTAGAAACAATGCAAGAAGACGGAACATTTGATGTTTTACCTAAAAAAGAAGTTATTTTATTAAAGAAAGAAATGGAAAAATTAGAAAGAAACCTAGGTGGAATTAAAGATATGGAAGAACTACCAGGTGTTATATTCTTAGTAGATCCTAAAAAAGAAAGAATAGCTATATTAGAAGCTAAAAAATTAAATATTCCAGTTATAGGTCTAGTAGATACAAATTGTAATCCAGAAGAAGTAGATTACCCAATACCAGGAAATGATGATGCTATTAGAGCAGTTAAATTAATAGCAGATGTTATGGCAAATGCAGTAATTGAAGGTAGACAAGGAGTAAGCTATGATGTTGGAGAAGAAGTTGAACAAGATGTTTCTGAAGATGTAACAGACATGGAACAAGTTGCTCAAGAAGAGACAACAGAGTCAGCTGAATAATTATATATAGAAATCAAAGGCGAGAATTAAGGTGTAACGAAAAAGTATATTCGATTTGCCAAATATCTTGCCTTAAAAAATATAAGGAGGAATAAGAATGGTTACAGCAAGTTTAGTAAAAGAGTTAAGAGAAAAAACAGGTGCAGGAATGATGGACTGTAAAAAGGTTTTGACAGAAACAGATGGAGATATGGAAAAAGCAATCGAATTATTACGTGAAAGAGGAATTGCTAAAGCAGCAAAAAAATCAGGAAGAGTAGCAGCAGAAGGTTTAGTAGAAGCAGTTGTTTCAGAAGATGGAAAAACAGGAGCAATAATTGAAGTAAATTCAGAAACAGATTTTGTGGCAAAAAATGAAGAGTTTAAAACATTTGTAAATGATGTAGCAAAACAAGTACTAGAAACAAATCCAAAAGATGTTGAAGAATTATTAGCTCAAGAAGCCAAATTTGAGCCTGGAAAAACAGTTCAAGAGGCATTAGTAGGAAAAATAGCTACAATTGGTGAAAATTTAAGTATAAGAAGATTTGCTAGATTTGAGTCAGAAGGACTAGTTGAGAAATATATTCATGGAGATGGAAAAATAGCTGTTTTAGTTAATATGAAAAAAGGAGATGCAGAAGTTGCAAAAGACATTTGTATGCAAATAGCAGCTGCAAGACCTGAATATGTAAAAAGAGAAGATGTGCCACAAGAAAGAGTTAACAAAGAAATGGAAATATTAAAAATTCAAACAATGAATGAAGGAAAACCTGAAGCTATTGCAGAAAAAATAGTTATGGGAAGAATTGGTAAATTCTATGAAGAAATTTGTTTAGTTGATCAGATATTTGTAAAAGATTCTAGTATGAAAGTATCTGAACTACTAAAACAAAAAGATGCTGAGGTTGTAGAATTTGCAAGATTCGAAAAAGGAGAAGGAATAGAGAAAAAAGAAGAAAATTTTGCTGAAGAAGTTATGAAACAAATAAAATAGAAATCTATTTAAAAAATAAAGTGTGAGTAAATAATACTATATTCAGATTTTACAGAATACACTTAGTATTTATGCGACATGATTTAAATATTTTATATATTGAGATTGTGTCGCTTTTAAATATTTATAAAAAATATGTAGTAAAAACAGATAATTTATAGGTTAGAGTATATATAATCACTATAAATAAATTAATAAAGAGGTAATTGTATTAATGGATAAAACTAAAATTAAAAAAAATGAAGAATATATTGTAGATATTATAGATAATGGTTTTGAAGGTGAGGGAATTGCTAAGATAGATGGATTTACTGTATTTGTTTCTAATGCTATAAAAGGAGAAAAAGTTAAAATAGTAATTTTAAAAGTTTTGACATCACATGCTTTTGCAAAAATTCTTGAAATTATAAAAAAAGCTGATGACAGAATAGAGTCAGATTGTGCAACATATAAGAGATGTGGAGGTTGTTCACTAAGACATGTAAAATATGATACAACGCTTAAAATGAAGAAAAATGTAGTTCAAAATTTAGTTAATAAAACTTTAGATAACAAAGTTAAAGTAGATGATGTATTGGGAATGGATAATCCATTCTATTATAGAAATAAAGTGCAATTTCCAGTTGGAATAAGTAAAGATGGAAAACCACAAATAGGTGTATTTGCAAATAGAACCCATGAAATTATACCTGTAAAAAATTGCCTAATCCAAGATAAAAAAGCACAAGAAATAGCTAAAAGGCTTTTTGAATATTGGATAGAAAATAATAATAGTGTTTATGATGAAATTAGTATGCAGGGATGCTTAAGGCATATTGTTGTGAAAATGGGAAAAAAGACAAATGAATATATGTGTATTATAGTTGTAAATTCGAATAACATAGCATGTCAACTAGAAAAAGATTTAATTCAATTTTTAACACAAACTTTCCCTGAGATTAAAACGATAATTATAAATTTTAATAAAAAAAATACAAATGTAATATTAGGAGACAAAAATAAAATTATATATGGTAATGGATTTATTACTGATATTTTAGGGGGATATACTTTTAAAATATCGCCATATTCGTTTTATCAGGTAAATCCAATACAAACAGAAAAATTATACGAAATAGCGGTTAAAGGAGCAAATATCTCTAAAGATGATATTGTATTTGATTTATATTGTGGAATAGGTACAATTTCTCTATTTATGGCAAAGTATGCAAAAAAAGTATATGGTGTTGAAATTGTAGATGAAGCAATAAAAATGGCTAGAGAAAATGCTATTATAAATAGTACTAAAAACGTGGAATTTTTAGTAGGAGATACTAGAGAAGTTTTAGATGATTTAATTGAAGTTAGAAATATAATACCTGATGTTGTAATGTTTGATCCACCTAGAAAAGGTTTGGATAAACATTCCATAAATTGTATTTTAAGAATTCAACCTAAAAGGGTTGTATATATTAGTTGTAATCCAGCAACTTTGGTTAGAGATTTGCATTTTTTGGAAGATAGTTATGATATTAAATCTATAAAGCCTGTAGATATGTTTCCTTTTACATCACATGTGGAGTGTTGTGCGTTGCTAGAGTTGAAGAATTGCCGGCTGTTGCTGAATTTACTAGCTTTCAAGATACGATAATGTTTCATAAAAGAGGTAGATTTGGACTAGAAAAAGTACAAAATTCAGAAATTAATGTTAAGGTTGTTTTAGATATGGAATGTGGAAACATATAAAATGAAATTTGAAAATTGATATAATAGTTGCTGTGAGTGGATTACAGAGATTATATATCTATGGTCAGTACACCATATTATATGGCCAAATGTTGATGAACATATAAATTTATAAAATAAAATTTAAAAGTTAAATAGAATCCTAAGTAAAGTGCCTTGTAATAGGTGCTTTATTTTTGCTTAAAAATCTAATATATTTAATGCCAATTTTGCTGAAGTTGTTGAGAAAAATGTAAATTTGTGATATAGTGTGGCTAGAGAGTTAGGAGTGTAAGAATATGGAATTAATATGTAAGATAACAGACGAAGATATTGGAGAAAAAACTATTAATATGGAAAATCCCAAATTAAGATTAGGAGCAAGAGGTATTGTTATAAGAGAAGATGGAAAAATTGCTATATTTAATAAAAGTAATAAAAACGAGTATAAATTACCTGGTGGAGGATTAGAAGGAGAAGAAAAGCCAGAGGAAGCATTTAAAAGAGAAGTATTAGAAGAAACTGGTTGCAAAGTAGAAATAATAGAAACTTTAGGAACAACAGAGGAATACAAGTCTCTAAATAATTTTAGACAGATTTCTTATGTGTTCGTAGGTAAAGTTCTAAAGGATACTAAGCAATTAAATGTAACAGAGAAAGAAAAAGATGAAGGAGCTAAATTATTGTGGGAAAATCCTGAAAAGGCATTAGAACTTATAAAAGAATGTTTTGATAAATTAGTTGCATCAAAATATGCATCTATTTATAGTACAAAATTTGTCGTATTAAGAGATAGTAAAATACTAGAAAAGTATATAGAAATGAATAAATTATCTAATAATTAAAAATTATATATACATCAAAGTAAATATTTATGTAGCAAATAATTTAGAAATCATTAAATTATAGGAGGAGAATATGGTAATTATCGCAGGTTGTTTAATAGTAAGAGATAATAAAATATTAATGGTAAAAGAAGCAAAAAAGAAATGCTATGGACAATGGAATTTTCCAGCAGGACATGTAGAAGAAAATGAATTAATAACCGAAGCGGCAATAAGAGAAGCATATGAAGAAACTGGATGCAAAGTAAAACTTACAGGTGTTTTACCAATAAGTACGGCAATTCTAAAAGAAGAAGAGACTGCTATAATTGTAAAATTTACAGCAGACATCATAGATGAAAATATTAAATTTGATACAAAAGAAATATTAGATGTAAAGTGGTTAGACATTGAAAAAGTAAAAAATATGACAAATCGAGAATTAAGAGGTTATGACACTGCTATTCAAGATATTAAGGATTTTGAAGATAAAAAAATATATCCTTTAGATGTTTTTCATGATAAAAAATATAAATTATAATATAAGATATTTTTAAGAATTCTTTAAAGGGAAAAGGAATGAGTTTGAGAAATAAGTTAAAAGAAAGTGAGAAAAATATGGGGAAAGTTTTAAAAGTAAGAGAAGTAGGAGATCCTATCCTTGAAAAACAATGCGATGAAGTTAATATAAAAAATATTAATGAAGATATTATAGACATTATAGAAGATTTAAAATCAACACTAGAGTATGGAACAGGATTAGGAATTGCAGCACCTCAAATAGGTGTAGATAAAAGAATTATTGTAGTAGGAGCTAAAAAAGAAAATATAAAATATAATGATGCAGAAGAAATACCAATAACAGCAATGGTTAATCCAACTTGGAAGAAACTAACAGAAGATACAGATATACAATATGAAGGCTGTATGAGTGTTCCTAGTATAAGAGGAAAAGTAGAAAGATATAAGAATATAGAATTGACTTATTATAATGAAAATGGAGAGAAAATAGTAAAAAAATTAAATGGATTTTTTGCAAGATTAGTGCAACACGAATGTGACCATTTAGATGGAATAGTATTTTTAGAAAAAGTAAAAGGACCTAATGGATTTGCAACTAAAGAAAATATAGAAAAATATAATTTGAGGGAAGTTAACTGACTTTTATAGAAAGATAGATTAACATAAATCAAATATGCTTAGTTTGTCATATATAAGTATTGATATAAATAATAAGATTGGAGATAACTATAGTGTTAGATAAAATAATTGAAAGTTGCAAATATGTTGCTAACAATTCAAAATCAGTTAAAATAAATGAAACAAATCTGGATAAATTTATAGAAAAAATAGACAAAATAGAAACTGAACATTGGTTAGGTTTTTCTCCATATAATTTATTGGATTTACCAACAGAAACTATAATAAATTTTTTATTAGTATATGAATCAATAGATTTTTCATTTTGGGGAAATCCTAAATGGACAATAAATACAGAGAATGGAAAAGAAGATGGAAGTATTGCATTGTTATATGCAATATTAAAGTATGTAAAAGAAAGAAATACTACTGATTTTTCTAATATAACTAAAGATGAATTTGAAGAATTATTAAAAGGAAATATAGAGATTCCATTATTTGAAGAAAGATATAATATTATAAGAAATGTTAGTAAAATAGTTAATGAAAAAATGAATGGAAATTTTTATACATTCATAAAAGATGTTACTCTTGATACAGAATTATTTAAAATTATTGTAAAATATTTTCCTAATTTTAAAGATGAAAGAATATACAATAATAAAAAAATTTATTTTTATAAGTTAGCACAATTATTAACATCAGATATTTTACATATAAGAGAACGAAAAGAAAATATAAGAGTAGATTATTCTCATCTAGTGGGATGTAGCGATTATAAAATTCCCCAAGTAATGAGAGGATTAGGAATATTAGAATACAGTGATAAACTATCTAATATTATAGATAACAAAAAAGAAATAAAAGTAAATTCAGAATATGAAGTAGAAATAAGAGCTAATATGCTTGTAGCAATTGACTTAATAAAAAAGAAATTAGAAAATAGAGTATGCGCAATTGATATTAATGATTATATTTGGAGTCAAGGAAGAAATAAAACTATAGAGTTAAAGCCATATCATTTGACTAGAAATATAAATTATTAATGAAAGTAGCAAATGGTAAATATATAGATTTGTCAGAAATAAACGGAAAACTAAGTTTGTGGGAATATGATTATAATGCTAATGGGGAGTGAAAGGTATGTCAGTTGAAAGAAGTAATAAATTGTATAGTCAATTAGATTTATGGAATAAGTTAAATGAAGAAAACACCTTGCAAGAAGTACAACAATATATAAAAGATGTAATAGAAATAAGAGGTTTTTCAAATCAAGAAATAGAAAAAACAATGTTATTACTATTAGAAGAAGTTGGAGAACTTGCAAAATCAATAAGAAAAAATGCTACAGATATGGGAATTGATAAAAATAAAGCTAACCATTATGATACAGTAGAAAGTGAAGTAGCAGATGTTTTTATTGTGTTATGTAGTGTATGCAATAAACTAGATATTGACTTATATAAAGCTTTAAAAGAAAAAGAGCAAGAAAATATAAATAGGATTTGGAAAAAAGAATAATAGAGGAGAGATAAGATATGATACTTTCAACATTATGTTATATAGAAAGAGATAATAAATATTTAATGTTGCATAGGACAAAAAAGAAAAATGATATAAATAAAGACAAATGGTTAGGAATAGGTGGAAAATTTGAAGAAGGTGAAAGCCCTGAAGAATGCATCGTAAGAGAAGTAATGGAAGAAACAGGTTTGAAACTAAATTCATACCAATTAAGAACTATTGTAACTTATGTATCAACAAATTGGGAAACAGAATATATGTATGTGTTTACTTCAAATGATTTTTCAGGAAACCTAATAGAATGTAACGAAGGAGATTTACAATGGATTGATAAAAAAGAAGTTACAAAGTTAAATACTTGGGAAGGTGACAAAATTTTTGTGGAGAAATTACAAAATGATAGTAGATTCTTTACAGTAAAATTTGAATATGATGGAGACAAGTTAATTAAATATAACATAAAAGAATACTAATAAATAATTTTATGAGGTGATATAGATGATAGATTTACATATGCACACTATATATTCAGATGGAGACAAAACGGTAGAAGAAGTATTAAAAATGTGCGAAAATAAAAAATTAGAATATATATCAATAACAGACCATGATACTTGTAAACAATATGATGATGAAACATTCAAAAACAATAATATTTTTAATGGGAAAATTATAATAGGATCAGAATTACATGCAGTATTTCAAAAGAAAAATATTGAAATATTAGCATATAATATAAATCCAAATATAATTAACGAATGGTGTCAAAAATATTATTCAGAAGAAAAATTAAGAAAACAACAAGATATATGTCGCCAAAGATTATTTGATATATGCAATAAACATGGACTAGTATATGATGAAAGCAAGATTAGAAAACCCAAAAAAGTATCTGAATATGTAGAAAGACCAATTTATGAAGAAGTAATGAAACACAAAGAAAATCATAAGATTTTGGGAGAATTTACAGAATCATTTGGTATATTTTTTAGGAAAGGTTTAGCAAATCCAGAAAGTAGTTATTTTATGAATCATATCGAGTTTAGGCCACCTTATAAAGAAGTAATTGATATTATTCATAAAGCAGGAGGGAAAGCATTTTTAGCACACCCATTTGAATATAAATTTAAAGATACAATTGAATTTATAAATGATTTAAGAAAAGAAAAAGAACTTGATGGTATAGAATGTTTCCATCCATCTGCAAATCAAGAACAAAGAAAAATTTTAGTTGAGTATGCTAAAAATAATAATTTATATATAAGTGGTGGTAGCGATTATCATGGAAGTCCAAAACCAAATATAGAAATAGGTGTAGGTAGAGGAGATTTAAATATTCCTAAAGAAATATTAAATTGGTTATATGAGTAAATATAAAAGAAAAATTACCAAAATCTTATGTAGAATGGAGAAAAATTATGATTAATAAAGATTTATTGCCAGAAATGTATATAACTAAAAGTGAAAGTAATAAAAATATGTAAGCCAATATATTGATAAAGGCTAAAAATGAGTATATATCATTTATAAGGGAAATATATAGAATTGTAAGTAAAAAAGATAGTTGTTTAAGATGAAAAGGGGAATGCAAATGATTAAATACACTTTTAGAAATTGTACATTACAAGATTTTAATTTTCTATTTAATTTAAAAAAAGAGAATTTTAAATGGTATGTTGATAAAATTTGGGGTTGGAAAGAAGATGACCAAAAAGAAAGATTACAACAAGATTTAAAAGAACATTTGAATCATAAAAGAATTATCTTAGTCGATAATAAGCCAATAGGAATATATGCAGCACATACAACTCAAAATGGAGATTTATTTATAAATGAAATAAGTATATTAAAAGAATATCAAAATAAAGGAATAGGAAAAAAGATTCTAGAA
>CALXJY010000026.1 GCA_944388755.1 uncultured Clostridia bacterium
ATTTACACACCTGACTTAGTTGAAATTACTAAGTCGAAGGTGTGTATTTCCATTTTTTTACTGTCAAACTTAGGATACTATATTTTATGCCATAAGTCAATGTTTTATTCAAAAAATTCTGTCCTTATTTTTTCATTTATTGTACTTAAATATTTTCCATCAACCTTACCAATAGTACCATTAAAATTCAGTCTTAATATACTAACTTTTTTCATTCTTGTAATATTAGCCCATCTAATCATATCTTTAAATCTATATATATTATCTATTTGCACTATTTCTGTAATTTGCCCCTTTTTCTTTATACATTCTTCAAGTGTTATCTTTTTATTGTGATAATCTTGTTCTAGTTTTTTATATTCTTTAGGTTTTTTAGATGATATTGGCAATACAAATATTTCATTATCAAAATTTTTTAATATGATAGCAGGATGCATTCCTCCAAATTCATTTCCTATATTAAATCCAAAATCTATCCATACAACATTTCCTCTCTTTAGCAATACTTTTTTTGTTAATAACATTGTATCTTCTTTAGAAATATTGGTATTATTAAATATATAATTAGTCTTTTTTAAAGCATAGTTATTTTTAACAATATTTTTCAATTGCTTATTTAATCTTTCATAATTATATTTATCAATTTTATAATTCTTTAGTGTATATTGCACTATATTTTTATAAATATAATCAATATCTTTTTCGTTTTCTATTTTTTTAGTTTTATCTCTAATCCAAGTAAAATATAGTTTTCCTCTTTTTAAATCATTTTCTGTATTTAAACTTTTTCTAAATTCTCGTAATTTTTTCAAACATTTTATATAAGCTTCTTTCACATAATCACTCTCCTAAAATAAAAGTTTGTTGTTTTTACATTGTATCAAACATTTGTTTTGAAATCAAGTGATTTTGTAAAATTTTTTATAGTAGACTTTGGATTGTAATAATGAATATTTTGAATAACTTTCTTAAATACTGGTTATAAATTATACTCCCACGAAATTCTAAAAATATTTATTTTAAGTAATTTTAGAATTTCGTGGGAGTAATTTTTGGAGCGGGTAGTGGGAATCGAACCCACGCTATCAGGTCGGAAGCATGACATTCTACCACTAAATTATACCCGCAACTATATGTATTATACTATATTTTTTTTGTATAATCAATATTTTCTATATAAAAAACAACCATTATCTACTATGAAAACTAAATAACTTGCTTTCAAAACGGCGAGAAGTTATTGGCACTTTATATATGCTTTTTTGCTCTTTTGACACTTGCTATATCTATTACCTAAATTTAAATTATGAATTTTAATATATTTAAAGGTAAGAAAAACATATTAAATTTTTTCCTTTTCTCTTATTTTTTTATTTTTTCATAGTATAATTATATTAGTTTGTTTTTAAGAATTAGCTTGCTTGTGCATTTATTTGTACATCATAGCCTAATTCTTTTAATTTTTTTATATACGAATTTGCCTTTTTTTCTGTGTTAAATTGATTGTAATAATCTGCTCCTAATTCTTTATATTCTTTATCTTCTTTTATCATATAATATATTGCTATTAACATTGAATGAGCTACTGCCATTTTAGCTCGTTGTTTACCTCTTTTGATTGCTATCCTTTGGTATTGTGAATAAAAGAAGGAATCTTTATGTTTTGATGCTGCTTGAGCACATTCCACTAATATACTTTTTAATGTTTTATTACCATTTCTTGTTTTTCCACTTCGCCTTTTTCCAGCACTTTCATTATTTCCTGGACATACTCCAGCCCATGAGCATAAATGTCCTGCTGTTGGAAATCTATTCATATTTTGACCTATTTCTGCTAGTATTACTTCACTCGTTCTTTTTCCTAATCCAGGCACTTTTTCAAGTTTTTTTTGTTTTTTTCATATTCCTTCATATATTCGTCTACAATTTTATCCATTTTATTTATTCTTTCTGTTAACTCATCTATATGGGCTATTACTTCTTTTATTAATGTTCTTTGAAATGGCGTTATGATTCCATCCATTGCTTTCACAACATCTTCTATTTTTGCGTGTATTCTTGTTACTACTAATTTATCAGCTTGTTCTACTGTGATTGATTCTTCATTATCTAATATATATTCTATCAAGTTTCTACTGCTTACTCCCATTACATTTGAAAGTACTGATGTTATTTTTATATTTGCTCCTTCTAACATTTTTTGTAGCCTATTTAAAGCTCTGCTTCGTTCTTGTATTAAACTTTTTCTGTATCTAGTTGCTTCTCTTAATTCTCTTTGCTCTCTACTTGGTATATAACTATATTTTAGCAATCCATGCTGTAGTAAATTCGCTATCCATTCTGAATCCATTACATCAGTTTTTTTACCTGGTAAATTTTTGTAATCTCTTGCATTTATTACAGTATAGTCTAATTTTTTTATCTCAAATATATTTACTAATGGTTTCCAATATGATGCTGTACTTTCCATTGCAATTTTTTCACATTTGTTCTCCATAAGCCAATTAGCCATTGTTCTAATATCTTCTGTTTGTCCACTGAATTCTTTAATTACATTTTGCTTACCTTTTATTTTCAAACATGCAACTATTTTGTTCTTATGAACATCAATCCCACAACACGAATTATATATTACTTCCATATTCGTGACCTCCTTATTAAATTTATACAGCAAATCATTTTATATATTATTATTCTACTATACGTCCTTATTGGCTTAGCCATAGACAATTTGTGGTTCAAAGAAAATGATTCAATAGCAGTCTAGTAAACGCTCTCTTAGAATCATGATAATGTCGCTCTTGTGTTGTACTATTTAATTATATCACATCAATTAAAGTTTTCGTTTATCGTGGTAATCAAAGGTGATTATGAATGTCTAGTAACGAAAATCTAAAAAAAGATGAAAAATCAGTCTAGTATTTTAATTTTGTATATGGTATAATACATTTGCTTATTTTAAGGAGGGATTAATTTGAACAAATATTTAGATAATTTAGATAATAAAGAAATAAAAGACTATTTAAAAATATTATCACCAAAATTTCCAGATTGGCTATTAGAATATATCTATACTCCAGAAATGATAAGACTAGATTCAATTGGAATGTCATGTGGGACATTATATACAAAAGTATATAATGATAAATATTTTTATTCTTCACTAACCCATAGTGTTGCAGTTGCATTAATTATATGGCATTTTACACAAGATAAAAAGCAAACATTATCAGGTTTATTTCACGATATTGCTACACCTGTTTTTAAACATTGTATTGATTATATGAATGGAGACCATGAAACACAGGAATCCACTGAAGAGTTAACAACATATATGATAAAAAATTCAAAGGAAATAATGGAATTGCTAAAAAGAGATAATATAAAAGTTGAAGAAGTTTCAGACTATCATATTTACCCTATTGCAGATAATGATACTCCAAAACTAAGTGCTGATAGACTTGAATATACATTCTCAGGTGGTCTATATCAAGTAAAAATATTTGACATTAAAGATATAAAAAAATATTATGATAATATAACCATATGTAAAAATGAAGATGGCATAATAGAACTTTCATTTAAAGATGTAAAAATATGCAAAGAATTTACACATAAGATAGCAAAATTATGGCCTCATTGGTATGAAGATGAAGATTTTGCATGTATGCAATTTATTGCAGATATTATGAAATCAATGAATACAAAAAAATATATTACAGCTGATGATTTATATAAATATTCAGAAAAAGAAGTAATAGAATTAATAAAAAATTGTGAGGATACATATATAAGTAGTGCTTTTAAGAAATTTGAAAATGCAACATCCAATTCCATATATAAAAGTGATACACCTAATAACAAGATTTATTGCACAAATGCAGAAAAAAGGAAACAAAGATATATCAATCCTCTAGTTACAGTTGACAATAAAGTTAGTAGAATAAAGGATATTTCTGTTACTGCTAATAATGATATTAATAACTTTCTAAATATGAAAACTCATAAATTTGTTGGCTTTAATTTTGATTTTAAGCCATACTAGATATAAAGAATAAATGTATTCTATTTAAAAAAGTCATGTTGACTTTCCTAATGGAGAACAAATCGGAAAGCCTTATAATTTGCAATAATTTTAACTTTTATCTTTGGCTTTCCGTTAATTTGTTCTGCGCCAAATTTATGAAATAAATTTGTGTGCAACGTGTATTATCTATTAGGAGAGTCAGCATGACTTTCCTAATAGATAGCAAATCGGAAAGCCTTATAAATTTGCAAAAGTTTAACTTTTATCTTTGGCTTTCCTTTATTTTTATATATTAAGTTTTACTGTAATAAAATTCTATAAAACATGTATAATACCAAGCTTTAATATCCAAACAAAATATTTTATCCTAAATTCTATATTGTATATCACACACATTTATAATTCCTAGAGTCCTATTTGTATCATAGTCTTGTGATAATCTATACATTTGTAAATTATAATGGCTTCCATCTGAATTTGCAATTACTACAACTTTACCATAATCAAATATATCTATAATATTTGTATTGTCTATTGTTGTACTCATTTTAAATTCGCTTGTTACAGTATCATCATATCTTTTTGCAGTTATAACTGCTATATCACTATTTTTAACATCAACTGAATAATCAGCTTCTTCAACCATATTTTTTCCACAATCTATGCTTCCAAGTAATTTAATACTACCTTCAACTAATTGATATACATTTACAATTCTAGTTTTGCCACTAATATACGAAATTAATGCAACATCTCCAAGATTTGGAATGTTCATTGTTCCAGTTTTATCTATTTTAGCTTTTAATTCAAATGGTTCTGAAACTGTAGTTTCATCATCTGTTGCTTCTATAGTTGCATGCTCCTCATCTATTATAGTAATGTTATATTTTATATTACCTGTATTATTTATAACTACATTCTCACTAGCTCCTGTTATTTTATCTAATCTTAATTTTAAATTATCTATTGTTCTTTCTAAAGACTCAACTTCATTTTGTAAGTCATACACTTCTTTATTAGCTTCTACTTTTTCATTATAAAATTTAAACAGACATATTCCCATTATTATCATTATTATTACTGATATCACTAATAAATAATTAGATAAACTAACTTTTATATCTCCATTTTCATCCATATTTTATCACATTCCTTTCTTAAGGCACAAATCTAGTTGGAAAAGAATTAAATTTTGACTAGGAAAAAGTTTAAAATATATTAGGCGTACTTTTGTACGTCTATTAAATTTTAAGCTAAGGTTTCCACCGTGCAATATCAAAATTGTAATTATTTTTCAACATTTCATCCCCTATTAAAATTTATTATTAATTATATTCTAACACTAATAAATTTTTTTGACAATAAATTTTAAATTTTTTAATATACATTTTCATTTTCATTTTTTAAATTTACTATTTGCAATTCTATAAAACTTTTAAAAACACATTTTCAGTTTTCAATTTTACTATTTAGAATTTATAAAATTTCTAAAAATAGATTTTCATTTTTAATATTGCTATTTACAATATATAAAATTTTCTATTCTATACTTTTCAAACTTTCAATCATATCTATCTTCTTTAAAGCAAAATAAGTAAATATGTTTACAATTATAGTAAATGCAACTGTAATCAAAATTGCATATAAATAACTTATTGGATGTATTATTTTGCTAAATCTAAGCATATCTATCTCACAAGTACCAATAATAAAATAATTTAAGAAATATCCACCTATAAGTCCCAAAAATATGCCTATTATTGTCAATAATATTGTTTCTCTAGTAACATAAGAATACACTTCTTTATCATAAAATCCCAAAACTTTTATAGTTGCCAATTCCCTAATCCTTTCACTAATATTTACATTAGATAAATTATATAAAACTGCAAAAGCAAGCAATCCTGCTGACACTATTAAGACAACAACCACATAATTTAAAGATTCCATAGTCGTATTCATCACATCTTCAATAGTAGAATTTCTAGTTAATGATGCAACCTCATTTTCATTCATAATTTCAGTTGCAAGCTTATCTTCCTCTTCTTCAGCCATATCTTTATTTTTTGTTAATATTGCATTAGTCTCAAATTTATCTCCATATAAATCTTGATATGTTTCTAATGTCATATATCCATAATGATATACATAATTTTCGGTTACATCAGATACAACAATTTGCTTTTCTTGGTCATCATCTTTTAAGGTAATTGTATCACCTTTTTTTACACCTAGAATTTGTGCCAATTTATCGGTAATACATATTTGTCCTTTTTGCAACTCTATTTTACTATCGTCATAAATACTTATTAAACTAATCATCTTATCTAATTGATTTTGATCTTTTGGAATTATTATTTGTATGTCTTCTTCATTTTCTCCATTTATAGCAGTTTTTGTTAAAATTAAAGTTTCTATAGTCTCTTCAATATCCTCATTTTTATTCAGATTACTCATATATTCTGCTTTTTGATTATCATCTAATCCATCTTTTAAATTAATTTGGAAATCATATTTAAAAATCTTACCATACTGATTTGGCATCAAACTGCCTATAGAATCTTTTAAACCAAATCCTGCTAAAATTAATGATGTACAACCAAGTATTCCAATTATTGTCATCATAAATCTTTTCTTATATCTAAAAATATTTCTAATTGTAACCTTTCTACTAAAACTCAATCTTTTCCAAATAATATTTATTCTTTCTAATAGAACTCTCTTCCCTAATTTAGGGGATTTAGGTCTCATAAGAATGGCTGGTTGTTCCTTTAATTCTTTAACTGTAGAATAAATAGTAGCACCTATAATACATGCACTTATTAGTATTAAACCTGCTCCACCATATTCCCAGTTAAAACTTATTAAAAATTGTGGTATTTGATATATAACTTCATACATTCTCCATATAAGTGATGGAATTAATATAAATCCAACATTCATTCCCAATAATCCACCAATTATGCATGCCAAACTTGAATATAACACATATTTACTAGCAATCTGAAATTTGTTATATCCCAATGCCTTTAAAGTTCCTATTTGCATTCTTTGTTCTTCAACCATTCTTGTCATTGAAGTTAAAGAAATTAACACTGCAACTAGGAAAAAAACAATAGGAAATACCTGACCTATATTTTTTACACTATCTTTATCTTGCACAAAACTTGAATAACCTGTATTTGAGTATCTATCTAAGATATACCATTTTGGATTTTCAATTTCAGAAATTTCTGCTTTTGCATCAATTATCTTACTTTCTGCCTCTTCTAGTTGTTTATTTACATCTTGTTTTTGTTTTTCAAGTTCTGCTTCTGCATCTTGTATTTCTTTTTTTGCACTTTCAATCTCATTTTTTGCACTTTGTATTTGACTATTTGTGCTGTTTTTTTTGCTTTCTAGCTGTTTTTCTTGTGATGAAAGTTGGCTTTTCGCTAATTGTATCTGTTCTTTAGCTTTTTTTATTTCATTTTTTCCACTTTCAATTCCACTATCTATACCGACTTATTCCCTCATTTATAGAGTTAAGATTTGAATTTAAATTATTTATTTGCTCTTCTAATTGTTTCTTTTGTTTTTCCAATTCTGATTTCATAATATCATTTAATTCATCATTTTCTAATTGTTTTAAAATTTCATTATATGTATTCTCTATAACAGGTAATTGCTCATCTATTACCTGTTTATTAGAAACCAACTCTTGTCTTTGTTTTTCTAATTCTGTAAGACTATTGTTAAACTCTTCTTCTTTTTGCTGTAATATATTCTCATTATCTTGGATCTCTTTTTTGGCAGATATTATTTTTTGTTCTGCTTTTGTAAATTCAGAACTAGCATTTTGCTCATTAGCCTTTATTTCCGCTTCTGAATTTGAAATTTTTGATTTTCCATCATCAATTTCTTTTTGAGCATCATTAATTTTTGAATCAGCTTCTTGTTTTTTATCATTAAATTCTTTTTCTGCTTCATTTACTTTATCAGTTGCTTTTTGAACTAATTCATCATGTCTTGCTTTTTCTCTTTCATTTTTTATTTCTTCAATTTTATCTTTTACTTCTGAAACATAATTCTCATATTTAGTACTAGCAGTTTCATATTTATTTATATCTTTTAATTTAACATATATATTTGTATATATATTAGAATTTATATTTTCTTTAGGTACATATATGTAATAATCTATTTTTCCATCTCCTAAACTACTACTTCCTCTTTCATTAGATATATATAAAGGACTTTTTACAGTTCCCACTATTTTCATCTCATTATTATTCAAATACTGTATCTCATTTCCATCGTCATCTTTAACATTTTCTATATCAACCTTTATTATGTCTCCAATTTTTTTATTATTTTGTAATAAAAAGTTTTCTTCAACTACACACTCATTATTATTCTGTGGTAAATTTCCGTCTACTAAAAGTACTTTATTAAGTTCATTAATACATAATACCTTTGATATAACTTCTTTATTATCTATTTCTGAAATTCCATCTGTTTCAAAAGTTCCCTCTACAACATCCACACCATCAATCTTTTTTATGGCTTCCACATCTTCACCGAGTTAAACCTAAAGTAGATATTATTTGTATATCATACATATTCTGCTCTTTATAATATTTGTCAATTGTATTTACCATATCAGGAGATGTAGCTCTTATTCCTGCAAAAAAACCAACGCCTAAAAACGCCATTAATAATAATGACAAAAATCTTTTATACGTATTTTTTATTTCTTTTACACTATCTTTAAATAATGCTTTTTTCACATTTATCACCTCCTCTTTAGTAATAATATTTTAATTATTTAAAACTTTACCATTCTATTTCTTCTATTGGTAGTGGATTATCTGTTATTTCTATATTTTCTGCCGTTCCATTTTTAAAATGAATCACTTTGTGTGCCATTGGAGCTATAGCACTATTATGTGTTATTATTATTACAGTCATATTCTCTTTTCTACTCGTATCTTGTAACAATTTTAATATCTGCTTTCCTGTTTTATAATCTAGTGCACCTGTAGGCTCATCACATAAAAGTAATTTAGGATTTTTAGCAATAGCTCTTGCAATTGCAACTCTTTGCTGTTCTCCTCCTGACAATTGTGATGGAAAATTGTTCATTCTATCCTTTAAACCTACTTTTTCTAAAACTTCTTCTACATTTAATGAATCCTTACAAATCTGTGTTGCTAATTCTACATTCTCTCTTGCAGTCAAATTTTGTACTAAATTATAAAATTGAAATACAAAACCTATGTCTTCTCTTCTATATTGAATTAATTGTTTATTTTTTAATTTTGTCACATCTTTTTTGTCAACTATTACACTTCCTGAAGTTGCAGTATCCATACCACCTAATATATTTAAAGCAGTTGTCTTACCTGCTCCTGATGGTCCAACTATCACAACTAATTCACCTTTTTCTATTTTAAAATTTGTATTATTCAATGCGTTTATTGTTATTTCTCCCATTCTATACTGTTTACACACATTTCTAAATTCTATATATGACATAGAATCACTCCCTTAAATTCTTAATATTTATATATCATATTTTTGTGTATTTTTGTAGACCTTTTAGAAAATTTTAAGAAAAAATCTACGTTAATATTTATTTATATCAACGATTTCTACTAGCCTCATTCTTTCAAGTTTGAGGCTCACTTCTTTTATATTAACCACAAAAACGGAAAGCCTAATATTTACAATAATTTTAAAGCTTTCCGTTTTTTATCTATTTAGAATAATAAATTCTATATAATTAATTTTCGATTGGAGCTTCAACAGGACATACTCCTGCACATGTACCACATGAAATACATGCAGATTCATCAATTACAAATCTATCTTCTCCTTGAGATATACATTGAACAGGACATTCTGCTGCGCAAGCTCCACAAGAAATACATTTATCTGTTATCTTATATGCCATTTTTTTCACCTCCTAACAAATTCCTATATATAATTTATTCTTCTTTATTTTCCAAATCTAAATCTATTTGTTCCAATTTTTCTAACTCTTCTAATTCTTTCCTATTTTTATATTCTTCCTCATCAATAAATTCTTCAGAAGCATCTTGCAAAACTTTTATGTCTTTTGCATCATATCTTTTATATGTATAACCTTCTTCATTTTCAAATTTTACCTTTACTCTTTCTTTTAATGTCTCTATACCATCAATTATACCTTCACCATCTTCTGTTTCTACAACTGAACCTATTCTAGGTAATTTTTTTAGTTTTTCTGCATAAACATTATCTTCATACTTTAAACAACACATAAGCCTACCACAATTTCCTGAGATTTTTGACGGATTTAGAGATACATTTTGTTCTTTAGCCATCTTTATAGATACTGCTTCGAAATTACTTAAAAAGGTACAACAGCAAAGTTCTCTACCACATACACCATTTCCACCAATCCTTTTTACCTCATCTCTTACTCCTATTTGCCTTAATTCTATCCTAGTCTTATATATCGCTGCTAACTCCCTTACTAATTCTCTAAAATCAATTCTTCCATCAGCTGTAAAATAAAATAAAATTTTACTATTATCAAACTTGTATTCAACATCTGTTAAAAACATATCTAGTTTATGCTCTTTTATTTTTTGTTTACATACTTTAAAAGCTTCTTTCTCCTTTTTTCTACAATCTTCATAATGCTTATGGTCTTTATAATTTGCTATCCTTATAACTTTTTTTAATGGTGCTATAATTTTGTCTTCTGCAATATATCTATTAGGTATAACAACTTCACCATATTCTTCTCCCTGAGTTGTTTCTACAATAACCTTATCACCTTTTTTAACTCTTAAGCTTTTCGGATTAAAAAAATATATTTTACCTAATTTTTTAAATCTTACTCCTATTATACTCTTCAACACTGTTACCTGCTTTCTTTTAATTTTTTAGATTTTCTTTCATTTGTAGTAACATATTATCTATTGTCATATCAAAATTAGCATTATAATTTAACCTTTTTTTAGTCTCTTCAACAATCTTTATACAATCTGCATATCTAGCATCTTGTTTAGCATATATAAGCAATACTATATTTATATATTCTAGCATCTTTTGTATATTTTCTTTATTATACAATATTTGTGTATGTTTAAAAATATCTATGATATCTATTTTTCCTAAATTTGATAGTATTTTTTGCAACTCTAAGTACGCATTTTGGTTATCTTTTAGTTCAATTGCTTTACCAATACTACCTCCACATGCTTTTAGCAACAATTCATTTTTTAAATCTATATTTAAATTTTGTTTTATATATTTACTTATTTCATCATCAGGTATATTTTGAAAATGTATTATACTACATCTAGATTTCACTGTACTTAAAATAGCACTCTCATTAGCTCCTATTAATATTATTATTACATATTGTGGTGGTTCTTCTAGTGTTTTTAATAAACAATTTTGAGCCTCTTTTGTCATTTTATCACAATCATCTATAATGTATATTTTTTTGTCAGAGATTATTGGCTTTTCAGCTACTTTTTTTTGTAATTCCCTTATTTGTTCTATTTTTATACTTGTCCCCTGTGGCTCTATTATTTGAAAATCAGGATTATTATCAGAATCAAACTCAATACAAGATTTGCAAGAATTGCATTCATCTTTGTTTAAACATAATATTGCTTTACTAAACTCCTTTGCAATCTTTTTTTTGCCTATACCTTGTGTACCAATAAATAAATAACTATGTGATATCTTGCCTATTTTTATTGCATTTTCTAAAGATTTTTTTATATCTCTATTTCCTACAATTTTATCAAACATCCTATATCTCCTATTAATCTACTTTTCCCCATAAATTTAATGGCCATATTCTAATTGCAACCTTGCTTTCTATTTTTTCCAATGGTATACAACCAAATTCTCTACAATCAGTACTATGGTTTCTATTATCTCCAACTGCAAATACACAATTTTCAGGAACAATAAAATCATCTAATCCTTTTACTTTTGCTGAAGTTACAATTCCTGATTGCAAATATGGTTCATCAAGTTCTTCCTCATTTACATATATTTTTCCATCTTTAATTTCTATATGTTCACCTGGTAAACCAATAACCCTTTTTATATAGCTTTCTTTTCCAAATTCAACTACATAATATAAAAATTTACTAAATATATTTTTTGGTTGATTTTCATATTTTGCAATAGGTTCTCTATTTTCTAATTCCTCTGCTGTTAATGTATCACTTGGAGCTTCAAAAGTTATTATATCTCCTCTATTAGGCAGTTTCTTTAATGTTCTATCTATCCTATTTAACCATAATCTTTGATTTTGTATTAATGTTGGATACATTGACTCTTGTTTTACTATTGTTGGTGTTCCAATATAATAACGGAACAATAAAGCTAACACTACCGCTATTATTATGCAATAAACCCATTCTAGAATTTCTTTTATAGGTGGCTTTTTTTCCAATATAATCTCTCCTTTGTATTTTTACTCTATATATTATACATTATTTATAAAGATTTATCAATCTATTTTTCAAATGTATTTTGTTTAGTTGGTATTCTTATAACTACCTCTGTTCCTTTTCCAACTTCACTTTTTATATCTATGCTTCCGCCATTCTTGTCCAAAATTTCTTTTGCAATAGATAACCCTAAGCCTGAACCTCCTAATTCTCTAGTACGGGCTTTATCAACTCTATAAAATCTTTCAAAGATTCTTGATAAATCTTCTTCAGGGATTCCATATCCATTATCTATTATTTTAATATATGCATCAGTATATACAAACCCAACATATATCTTAATCTCTCCACCATCTTTTGTATATTTTATACTATTTGACAATATGTTTAATACCACTCTTTCTATATCATCTTTATCAGCATATACTGGTGGTACATCTGCAGTTACAAAACATTTAACATCATGATTTTTCTTTTTTATTTCTATTGCTAATTTTTCTTGAGATTTTTTTACTAATTCCCCTAAATCAAATAATTCTTTTTTAGTTTTCTTTTTATTATTATCATATCTTGATAATGTAAGCAAATCTGTAACAAGTCTTGCCATTCTTCTAGATTCTGATGAAATTACATTTAAAAATTTAATTTTTGTTTCTTCATCATATCCGCCTTCTAATAAGGTATCTGCATATCCCATTATAGAAGTTATTGGTGTTTTTAACTCATGAGATACATCAGCAACAAATTCTTTTTGAATATTATCTAATTTAACATGTTCTGTAATATCCTGTATAACTGCAATAACTCCATCTGGACGTTCTTTTTCGTCTTTAAATGGTGCAAAAAAAACATTTATATATCTATCTTCTACTTGTATTCTTTGTTCTGTTGATGTCCAATTTTCTAGATATATAATCTTTTCCATGTTTATACCTAACTCAAATTTTCCAAAAATATCTTCAAATGTACTATCTTCAGGCCTTATGCTTAAGAATTTTTTTGCAGCAGGATTTATCAAAATTATATCACCTTTCATATTGAATGCTATAATACCATCTGTCATATGTAATAATATTGTCTCTATCTGATTTTTTTGAGTTGATACTTCACTTAATTTATCCTTTAATTCTAATGTCATAGCATCTATAACATTTTCTAAATTACTTGATTTTTTCTT
This sequence comes from uncultured Clostridia bacterium, assembly GCA_944388755.1. GTDB lineage: Bacteria > Bacillota > Clostridia > TANB77 > CAG-508 > CAG-269. The sequence continues at coordinate 13,652 of CALXJY010000026.1, forward strand.
AGTTTTTTTTGTCGTCTTAGGCTCTTCCTTTTTTATCTCTTCTGCACTCTCTAATAATTTATTTATCGGATACATTACATATTTTGATAAAAAAATTGCAATTATCAAAGAAATTACTATAGCTATAACTATTGCTACAATAATATATAGTTGTACTTGATTAGCAATATCTAAAATTTCTGTATTAACCTGCATTATATCTTTTTGATTAATCTCATTACTAATTTCATTTAATGAATTAATCGCAAAAATCCCTAATCCAACAATTAATAAAATTTCTATAACACATATTACTAATATTATTTTTGATTGTGTGTTCTTTAGCATTATATCATTTCCTTTTTATTTACTAATTTTATAATTTCCTTATATATTAAATCTTCAACATCTTTTGTAGCAACTTTTTCAGCATTTATTCCCATTTCTATTATTTTATTTCCCTGTAAAATATTTATTATAGTATTATTTAAATTTTCATAATTTAATTCTTTATCTAATATAATTTTTGTTGCATCAACTTTTTCTAAAACTTTTGCATTATACAATTGGTGATCATGACTAACATTTGGTAATGGTACAAGTATTGATGCTTTACCTAAATTTGCAATTTCCGTTATTGTCATAGCACCACTACGTGCTACAATTAAATCTGATATATTCATGATTTCTTCCATATTATATATATATGGCAATATTTTCATATTATCTATATTAGCTATATCTTTTCCTATTTTATATAATTCTTCTTTTACAATATCATATTGCTTTGGTCCTGTTGCCCATATTACTTGATAACAAGTATTTAATTTATTTTTTATAATGCCTATCATAGCTTCATTTATTTTTCTTGCACCTTGACTCCCTCCAAATACTAATACAATAGGCATATCTAAATTCAATTTTTCTTGTTTTAATATATCTTGTCTCTGAGCTTGAGTATATTCTATTTTTTTATTTTTTACAGGTGTTCCTGTATATACAACATTTTTTGCATTTTTTATTCTAGGTATAGTATCTTTAAATGAAACCAGTACTGTATCTGTAATTCCAGCAAGCATCTTTACTGCTTTACCAGGAAATGCATTACTTTCATGTAATAAAGTTGGAATCTTTAATCTGTGTGCTTGTGTAATTGCAGATCCACAAATATATCCACCTGTACCTATTACTATATCTGGTTTAAAATCTTGTATTATTTTTCTTGCTTGCTTAAATCCTTGTAATGTTTTTATATTTTTCTTTATACTATCTAAATTTATTTTTTTACTTAATCCATAAGCTTCTACTGCCTTTAGCTCATATCCAGCTCTGTTTACTAAATCATTTTCTAATCCTCTTGTTGTCCCTAAAAATATTATCTTACTGTTATTTTGTTCTTTTTTTATTTTATTTGCTATAGCAATTCCTGGATTTATATGTCCTGCAGTTCCAGCTGCTGCTATAATTGCTCTCATATTTCCTCCTTTTCTAATTGTTTTCATCTTCCTTGTTTTAGTTTTAAATGAGGTTTGACGAAGCCAAAATTGTAATTATTCTCATCTCAATTCTCCTTTAGTTGAAAAAGAATTAAATTTTGGCAAGGAAAGCCTTATTTAAAAGGCAAGGGCGCATACTAGCTGTATGTAACCGCGTTTTAAATGAGGTTTGACGAAGCCAAAATTGTAATTATTTTTCAACTAACGTTTTTAGCACTAGCACGCGATATATTCAGCAAAACACCCATCTCACATAACAAAATAAATAAAGCTGTACCACCATAGCTAAAAAATGGTAAAGGCATTCCAGTTGCTGGCATTGATGAAGTTACAACTGCTATATTTATTATAACTTGAATACCAACTAAGGCTGTTATTCCTACGGCAACTAAACTACCAAACATATCTGGAGCTCTCATAGCAATTAGGATACCTCTCCAAATAAAGATAGCAAATAATATGATTATTATTGCACAGCCTATAAAACCTAATTCTTCACCGATTATTGAGAAAATAAAATCATTATGTGGTTCTGGTATGTATAAATATTTTTGTTTACTATCTCCTAGACCTACACCAAATAATCCTCCTGAGCCTATGGCATATAAGCTTTGGATTACTTGCCATCCAGTATCTGATGCATCTTTCCAAGGGTCTAAAAACGAAATTACTCTTTGTAATCTATATGGAGATTTCACTATCAATAAAATTGCACCTGGAATTCCAAGCCCACAACCGATTGCAAGAAATTGAGTAAATTTACAACCTGCAACAATCATCATTACACAAACAATTCCTATTATTACAATAGAAGCACTAAAATGAGGTTGTAATAACAAAAGTACAATAAGTGGAGCAAGCATTAATATATGTTTAAAAAGCCCTTTTCCAAAATGTGGTAAGTCATCTCTATTTTTAACTAAAATTCCTGCATAAAATACTATAACTAAAAACTTAACAATTTCTGAAGGCTGAAATGATAGTGTTTCTGTAGGATATATCCATCTTTTAGCTCCATTTATTTCTTTTCCAGCCACCAAAACAGTTATTAATAAAATTAAAGAAATCCACCATGCATATTTATAAAATTTATGATAAAATCTATAATCTATTTTTGAGATAATAAACATTGCAATTACACCTAATACAGCAAAAATCAACTGTTTATTAAAATAAAAATAGCTATTTCCTGATATTGATAGTGCTGATGGAGAACTTGCAGACAACACCATAACTAAGCCAATTCCAAGCAACACTATTATAGTTATTAATAATGTAAAATCTATTGGGTTATTCAAAAAGCTCGAAAATTTCCCCACTTTCTTTTTCGCCATCTAAGCACTCCTTTCTCCAAACTTATAATATTTAATTAAATTATTTTTAACCCTATTATACATAACAACAAAGTAATTATACTAAATACAATTACTACCTTATTTTCTTTCCAACCTGATAATTCAAAATGATGATGAAGTGGTGCCATTTTAAATATTCTTTTACCAGTCTTTTTAAAATACATTATCTGCATTATAACTGAAACTGTTTCTAAAACTGGTATTAATGCTATAACTAATAATATAAGTGGCATTTTTAAATATAATGCTATAGCAGATATTACTCCACCAAGTAATAGTGATCCTGTATCTCCCATAAATACTTTTGCTGGATGCAAATTAAATATTAAAAATCCTAAAATCGCACCTATTACTATACTTCCAAATATATATACTTCTGTTACACCATGAAGCATTCCTATTACTGTTAAACATGTAATTATAATTGTTGATATACTTGATGATAATCCATCTATACCATCTGTTAAATTAACAGCATTAGTTGTTGCAAGTATTACACATATTGCGGCTGGAACATATATATACATTGGCAATGTTATATATTGTTTTAATATTGGTATATATGTTTCTGTTCCTAAATCTGTTCCTTGTATTAAATAAATTACAAATGCTACTGAAATTACTAAAAGTCCTAACATTTTATAACTTGGTTTTAAACCTTCTGTATTTTTTAAAACTAATTTTTTAAAATCATCAATAAAACCTATTAATCCAAATCCCATTGTCAACAATAATATCGGTATCAAATTTTGTGCCAATTCCCCATCACCAGTTGCCTGCAAATAAACTGCTGTTGCTATTGTTGCAATTAACATACTAAAAATTATTATTATTCCACCCATTGTAGGTGTTCCTTGTTTTTTTAAATGTGATGCTGGACCGTCATCTCTTTCAATTTGACCTACCTTTAATCTTTTTAATATTGGTATTGCTATCATTGACAAAATAATTGATATTGCGAACGATACTATCAATACTTCTATCTCAAAATTCAATTTTATCAAACCTTTCGTATTTGCTTACTTTATATATTTTATTCTTTGTTTATATGTTTTATTTGTAATTATATGATTATTTTTTTGTTTTTTGACTAAGTTTTTCTATAATCTCATTTACTATTATTCTTTCATCAAAAGGATATTTAACACCATTTATCTCTTGATATGGTTCATGACCTTTTCCAGCTAAAATTATAATATCTTTTTTATCTGCCATTTTTATTGCTTTTTCTATTGCTTCTACTCTATCTACAATAACTTCATATTTTCCTTTAGTCTTTTTTATACCTTCTTCTATTTGCTCTACAATTTTATTTGGATCTTCTGTACGAGGATTATCTGATGTAATTATTGTATAATCTGCAATTTTACCTGAAATTTCACCCATAATAGGTCTTTTACTACTATCTCTATCTCCACCACAGCCAAATACAGAAATCACTTTACCTCTTGTGTAACTTTTAGTTGCCTGTAATATATTTTGCAAGCTCTCAGGAGAATGTGCATAATCAATCATTATAGTTAATTCTTTTTTATTATTTACAAGTTCTGATCTTCCAGGCACTCTAACTTCTAATAATGCCTCTTTAATAACATCTGATGAAATACCAAACTTTTTAGCAACACAAATAGCTGCTAGTGAATTATATACACTAAACCTACCTGGTATTCCTGTTTTTACTCTTTCATTTCTATCTGTAATTTTTACTTTAAAATCTACATATGCATTAGTTATAGTTATATCTTTTGCTAGCAGATTTGCATAATTATCTATTCCATATGTTGTAATATTGCTATTAGGAAATAACTTTGGAATTTTAGCTCCATATAAATCATCTGTATTTACTATTCCATTATTACACATATTAAATAATTTTAATTTTGATTCAAAATAATCTTTCATATCAGGATGTTCATTTTTGCTTATATGATCTTCTGAAAAGTTTGTAAATAATACTATATCAAAATGACAACCATCTACTCTATGTAATTTTAAACTTTGTGAAGATACTTCCATAACAACTACTTCTACACCTGCATCTACCATTTGACTAAAAATCTCTTGTAATTCTATACTCTCTGGTGTAGTCCTATCACTATCTTTTATTTTTTTACCATTTATATATGTAGCAATTGTTCCTATTAAACCTACTTTTTTTCCTGCTCTTTCTAATATTTCCTTTATCATAAATGTTGTTGTTGTTTTACCTTTTGTACCTGTAACACCTATTAATTTAAATTTTGCTGAAGGATCACCATAAAAATTTATAGCACATATTGCTAGTGCTTCTCTTGTATCTTTTGCCATTATTACTGTTATTTCACCTGGGATATTAAATTCTTTTAAATTACACCCTTCTTCTACCATTATTGCTGTAGCACCATTTTGTATTGCATTTTCTATATATTTATGTCCATCAAATTCATATCCTTTAATTGCTACAAATAAATCTCCTTCTTTTATTTTTCTAGAATCTTTTTGTATTCCTTTGACATCAAGCTCCAAATCTCCTCTTAATTTAAGTCCTTCCAAACCTGCTAAAATTCTCTTTAATTCCATTTAGAATCATCCCTTCATTTTTTTATTATGTTTTACCTGCAAATTTTTGCCTGTAATTTTAGTATATTATATAACTAAAATCTTTTTTTGTATAGAGTTTTAAAAATTTTTTTTTAACTTCAAATCCATCTTGTATTTTCTTTTATTTTGGTATATAATATTCCTGTAACTTATTAACATAATTTTATATATCAAAATCCATTTTTGATATAGTGTAAAGGAGAGTTTGTATGAAAATTGGTAAAACTTCTAACTTTTATGTTAAATACCATTGCCGGCATAAAGGTGTAACCGGATCAAGTGCTTTACTTTCTGTGCATTGGCCTAATGGAAGAATCTTACATTTTTTGGTCGATGCAGGTGCTGCACAAGGAAGAGAAAATGTTGATTATTACAATTCCTTTTTTCCATTTGATGCAGAAAAGCTAAGTTTTATTATCCTTACACATGGTCATCATGACCATCAGGGATTACTCCCTACTGTTGTACGGCAAGGTTTTTACAATCCCATATATACTCATTATGCCACTGCAAATCTAATGGGAATTTCATTATATGACAGTTGTCAAATAAAAGATCAAATGACAGATCTTAAATTATGTTCTAAAAATGAAGTTGAGAAAACCCTTGATCTTGTTGTAGGATGTACAACAAAAAAGATAATAAAACCTGACAAAAATATCAGAGTTGTATTTTATACCAACGGTCATTTAGTAGGCGCTGTTTTAACATTGGTTGTAATTACTTGTCCAGGTGAAGATGATATTAATCTCATTTTCTCAGGTGATTACAAAGATAACAATATTTTTTTCAATGTGGAAACACCACCTATACAAACAAGAAAACTGCCAATTTCCGCATTTTTTATTGAATCTACTTATGGAGATGTAGATTCAACTGACCAAAAATTTGCAAAATGCTTAAAGGAAAATACAGTAAAAGCCTTAAATGAAGGTAAAACTATTATATATCCAGCATTTGCACAAGGCAGATATCAAGAGATATTATATGATATAAAAATGTGGAAAAAAAATGGAATTATTCCTCAGAACATACCGGTATATGCTGATGGCGGAACATCACAAGATTTTACAATGATGTACCACTATACAGATTTAGGTATAAAGAAAATCATGAAAGATTTTATACCTAAAAACACCCATTTTGTTACGAGAACAAAAGAACGTCAATCTTACAGGAAGCAAATAATGGAAAATTCAAATCCAAAAATTATTATTGCTCCTGGTGGAATGGGTTCATATGGTCCAATTCAAAACTACATTGACTATTATATTTCAAGAAATGATGCATTAATCCATTTTCTTGGGTATTGCTCACCAGATTCAATGGGGTATAAATTAATTAACACACCTGTAGGTGAAAAAATATCATATAATGGTCACGAGCACATAAAATTATGTGATGTATTAAAAACTGCAGAAAAAACTTCTCATGCACAGCGTAATAAATTGCTTAACTTAATACAGTATTTTCCTACTGTAAATTCTATAGTAATAAATCACGGTGAGGAGAAGGTTATGCAGAAATTTAGGGAATACTTGCTTGACCACATTGATTTACCAAAAGAAAAAATTATGATAGCTTCACCTGAAATGGAATATCGCATTGAATCAAGTGGAATTGTAGACAAGTATCCTTCCAATTTAAAAACTGTCTTTTAAGTCTCAAAATGACATGTTAGAGAAATTTAATATTTTAAATCTCTAACATGTCATTTTCACCATTTGTTACAGTTCTATTCAGACCAATTATTTAATTACTACCTTAAAATCATAAGCATTTATATAATTAGAAGTCATAGAGATATTAAGTTTTGATGTTCCTCCTGCTTCCATTTCATTTATAATTCCTTTTACTGTTACTAATTCTTCATTATTATTATCTAATAATGTAATTTCAGCAGTTTTTAAAGATGTTTTTGCTCCTGTATTATTTTTTACATCTGCTAAAAGTGTTGTCATTCCATCTTTTGTTGTAAGTTGTATATTTGAAACAGTAAAGCCATTTACTTCTTTACTTTCATTTAATTCTCTACTCTTATTTATTACTATGCCATCTCCTAATTCTTCTACATAGCTTTCTGATGATGTATTTGAATTATTTGTATTTTTACTTGTTTTTTTATTATCATCTTTAAATATATTTGCAAAAACCATAATTGCTATTACTAATACAACTATAATTGCCAAAATCGCTAATATTGATGAATTCCTTTTTTGCTTATTTGTTCTAGCTTTTGTGTTTTTTCTTCTTTTTCCATTTGTTTCTTGATTTTTACTCATAAAAAAATCCTCCTTTGTTCTTTATTTAATTTATATATAAATTTATATAAATTATTAAAATAAAAATTTTATTCTATGTATACAATTACCATTTATTTCTTCAATTTTACATGCTATTATATTTATATCTGAATTTAAAAAACCAAATACAGAAATAAACATTTTAGGAGCTAATTTTTGAATACAAAAATCTGCTACCTCATCATATGTTATTATCTTTATAATAGATCCATTTAATAATTTTAGTGAAAATTTAGTAATTGAATTATTTTTTCCATTTAGTATAAATTTAAATTCAACTTCACTTACTATATACCCAATGACAAAACATTTATTCATAATATCCTCTTTTCAGATGTTCGCACTATACGTATATTCAAGAAAGCTTTACTAATACATATATTGCTGATTCATTTTTACCTATTCGATTTATCCCAATTATATATTAATCTTATTATTAAAACTCTCTTCAACATAAAATAATTTATTAGTTAAATTATAAACATCTGCCCATGTTATATATCCTAACCTGTTTATATTCTGTTCCAATGCTAAATTTTTCTGTTCTTGGTAATTTAATCATTAATTGTATCATATATTCCATATATTGCTCATATACTGGTATCAATTTTAATCCATCTTGTCTATTATCACTCATTTTTATCTCCATTTTTAATATTTTCCAAATTCAAGAAAGTTTATAACTTTCTTGAATTTGGTATACTCTTTTCGAAATTTATCACCTTTGCTATAGCTTATCTCAAGCAAATTAGTATACGGCTCAAGTGGTCAGTGCTACTTAACATAAAGTGCGAGGCGTGAACCTAAATTGTAGTCAATAGCAGTAGGACTGTTAAGACTGCGATGACTAGCAGGATAGAAAGCACCTATAATATAACTGCCCCCGCGCACCACTCGATATAGGGTTGAATATGCTTGTACTGTCCATTCTCTTACATTTGAACTTAAATCAAATATATTATTCATTATGTCACTTCCAAATTGTCCTGTACTTGCTCTTGTTCCAGTGTGATTTCCTGTTACTGCTGTTACTTTATCTTTATCTGTTCCTTCTAATATATAATTTAACATTGCATCCCACTGACTTCCCCATATCATTGAGCTACTTACACTTGTACTTGTATTATATGGATTTTTTGCATATTTACTATCTTGGCTTAAATACATTTTATACCAGTCTACACTTGCCATAGGTGTTTGATTTGGTACTGATTTTACTACTGTTCCATTTGTACTATTTGCTCCTTCTTCTGTATATAAACTTGTTTCATATCTTCCTACATAAAATCCTCCATATTTTATTATACTTTCTACTATTTCTGTATATTGGTTATTTATGTATTCTCCCATTTCTGTTGCATTACTTATTCCTAATTCTGATAGTTTTCCATAATTTGTTGCGTCATAATTGTCTCCTGTGTTATATACCCATGAATATGTTGTTGGACTATTTGTTACTAAACTTGGTTCTCTATGATTTGAAGTTCCTAATAAATTTCCTGTACTTATTACATATGATCTTGTTCCACTGTAATTATATAGTATTCCCTCAAAATATTGTTCTGTATCTTG
>CALXJY010000027.1 GCA_944388755.1 uncultured Clostridia bacterium
AAATTCGTCAACTGTCACTTTTTCTAATTTATTTACATAGTTTTCCATGTATTTTCCTTGTAATACTTCTTTTCCTTGTGCTATTTCTGTTTCATTTCTTGCTTCTTCCGCTTTTTTTATTATTCCATTATCTCCTGTTAAATTTGATACAGTAATTCCAGCTAATATCAATAATACAATTACTGTGATAATTAGTGTTATTAATGTTATTCCTCTCTCTTCTTCTTTTACCATTTGTGCACCCTCTTCTCATTATATTTTTTTATTAAGTATATAACTTAATAAAAACCAAAAAATTTATTTAGCCTATATTTCTTAATTTTTTAACATATTGTAATTTTTTTTAAAAAAATTTTTTGATTTCATATTGAATATTATTCGCTCGTATGTTATATTTTAGATATGAAAATTTTTATTAAGTTATATACTTAATAAAAATCCAAAAAAAATGTTATTCTTTCAGCATTTTTACCATGTATTTTATTGAATTTTATAATTAACCTTTTTGTTATACATGTAAAATCAAACTAAATCTATTTAATTCTACATATTTTTCCTAATTTTTATAATCAAACAAATCACTGCTATTAAAACATCTTGATATGCCAAAACTATTGCTATTTTTAAGATATTGTAGTATAATATAAATGTATATTAATTTTAATTAGAGCATTTAATTGCTCGAATGGAGGTTATTTATGTGGCAATGGTGGTTAATTGCTTCAGGTATTTTTTTTATAGGTGAAATTATGACAGTTGGATTTTTACTATTTTGGTTTGGTATAGCAAGTTTAATTTCTATGGTCGTAAGTTTTTTTACTTCAAACCTTGTAATCCAAATGGTAGTATTTTTAGTTTCTTCTGTTATATTAATTTTAGCTACTAAACCTTTTGTAAAAAAATTCATGAACAAGAAAAATATTGCAACAAATGCTTATTCTTTAATTGGTAAAACTGGTCTTGTTATTCAAGAAATTGACAATGTAAAAGGTATTGGTCAAATTAAGGTCGGAGGAGAAGTTTGGTCTGCTCAAAGTGAAGACAATTCCGTTATCCCTGTAAATACAGAAATTGAATTAACTAAAATAGATGGTGTAAAAGCTATCGTTAAACCTATAAAAATAAGTATTACAAATTAGTTATTTATGTTTTATTATATTATTTTTAGAAATATAATTTCTAAAGGGAGGTTGAAATTATGTTATTTTTAGGAATTTTGCTTGTTATTATTTTAATAATTGCATTTAGTTCTATTAAAATAGTTAAACAAGCGGAAGTTTATATCATAGAAAGGTTAGGTAAATTTTATAAAGTTGCTGATGCTGGTCTTACAATTATAATTCCTTTCTTTGATCATGTAAGAAGTGTTGTTAGTTTAAAACAACAAACAATGGATGTTCCACCACAAGGAGTTATTACTAAAGACAATGTTACAATTACAATAGATACAGTTGTGTTTTATCAGATAACAGATCCTGCCAAAGCTGTTTATGAAATTCAAAATTTGAAAAAAGGTATCGAATATCTAGCTATTACTACTATTCGTGATATTATTGGTAAAATGGATCTTGATGAAACATTTAGTTCAAGAGATGGTATTAATACTCAATTAAGAGTTGTATTAGATGAAGCTACAGATAGATGGGGTTGTAAAGTTGATAGAGTTGAAATAAAAGATATTACTCCACCAGCTGATATACGTGATGCAATGGAAAAAGAAATGAATGCAGAAAGAAATAAAAGAGCTTTAATTCTTGAATCTGAAGCTCAAAGACAATCTGCCATTACTATTGCTGAAGGTAAAAAACAAGCTGCCATCTTAGAAGCTGATGCAGATAGAGAAGCTCAAATTAGAAGAGCTGCCGGTGAAGCTCAAGCTATTAAAGAAGTTGCTGAAGCTAAAGCTCAAGAAATACATATGGTTTATGAAGCAATAAAACAATCTTCTCCTGATGAAAAACTTGTTCAATTAAAATCTTTAGAGGCTTTAAAAGAAGTTGCTAATGGCGAAGCTAATAAAATATTTATACCATTTGAAGCAACAAATGTATTAGCAAGTTTAGGTGCTATTAAAGATGTTATGACAGACAAAAAAGATGAAAAAAAATAAAATAATAATTACTGACATTATAGGAAAGATTAAAAAATTTACTATCACATGTCAAAAGAAAGATGATTATAATATCTAAATTTATGGATTACAATCATCTTTCTTTTTTATTTGAATACAAAATTATTTTTTTATTGCTATCATTAATTCATTTGGTTGAACAGTTCTATTTGCATTTTGATAAACAAATTTGTCATCTGTAAAATAGACTTCATATCCATTGTTTTCAAAATAATTCTTATTTATTCTTAAAAATTCCTTTACTTCATCTTCTGATAAATTGTTTTTTACTCGTAGTTCATAAAATGTATATCTAATAATTCCTTTATCTTCACTTTCTTCTAATTTTTTATTTATATAATTTATTGTAAAATATTTTAATTCTTTTTCTGTCATATCTCCACTTCCAATCTAGAATAATATTTATTATTTAATTTAATGTAAAATCTCATTTATTTAAATAAGATTTTATTATTTACTATATTTTAAAATGTCTTTTACAACTTCTCCTGCTATAATTAGACCTGCCACAGATGGTACAAATGATATGCTTGATTGTACAGGTTTTTCTGTATTCTCTCCAATTCCGAATAGTCTTTAATGGTTTTTCTTTTGAATATACTACCTTTAATTTTTCTATATTTCTAGCTTTTAGTTCTTTTCTCATAATCTTAGCTAATGGACATTCAATTGTATTATATATATCTGTTACCTCAAATTTGGTTGGGTCTAGTTTATTTCCTGTTCCCATACATGATATTATTGGAATTTTTAATTTATTTGCTCTAACTACTAATTCTATTTTTGCTGTTATAGTGTCTACTGCATCTACTACATAATTTATGTCATTTGCTAAAATTCCTTCGCTTTTAGGAAGAAAAAATTCTGCATATGTCTCTACATTAGCTTTTGGGTTTATGTCTAATATTCTTTCTTTTCCTACTTCTACTTTTAATCTACCTATTGTTCTATTTGTTGCTAAAATTTGTCTATTTATGTTTGTTTCACAAATTTTGTCATTATCTACCAATATAAAGCTTCCTATTCCAACTCTTGCTAAAGCTTCTAAGACATATGAGCCTACTCCTCCCAAGCCAAAAATAGCAACTTTTGCGTTATTCAGTTTTTGTATTCCATCTTTCCCTATTAGTCGTTCTGTCCTTGAAAATTCTTCCTGCACTCTTTGTACCACCATTCCTTTCTTATTCATATACTATATCACATATTTATGTTTTTCTCAATAAATTGACTAAATATAATATATAATTTGTTCAAAATTTATTAATCCAATATTACATTCTCTAATGATATTTGTCTTTGAACATATTTTATTTGATGTAATAAATACATTCTTTCCATTAATCTTTTCTCATCATATCCACATTTCTTTAATATTTCATATTGTGGCAATGAATTTGGTGTTAATGTCCCATCAAAATCATATATTATTATCATTTTTTTCATTATTGTTGCCTCCTTATATTTTCTTTTTAGTACCTACTACAATAATTATTTTACCCAAGCCTATTTATAGTGCAGAAATTCACAGTCCAGTTTCAAATTTAAATGTTGATTTTAAATTTTCTATATAAACTATTGTGCAAAAAGTCCAAATAGTTCTTCTTTACCAGCAAGTTGTTCCCTATGTTGTGTACACTAAATAAATAGCCTCCATTTTCACAGAGGCTATTTTTCGTAATACTTTTCTTAATCCAACCATTTGTTTTCAAGATAATAAAAGCCAACAACAACTCCAACTGTTAGCAATATCCAAAATATCCAAAATATTACTAATTCCGCTCCTGTTTCTAGGCGTCCTATTGTCTGTTCAATGGTTTGATTTTCGTAAAATGGTGTTTCTTCAATAGTATCATTTTTTAATGTTGTATATATAGTACCTTTAAATTGTATTCCTGTACCATAATACACATTTCTTTTATGATACCCAGTTTTTACTGTTGAGATATACTGACTTGGTGGAAATGGTATTTTTCCATATTCAAACTCAACATTCAAAAAACTTATCTTTTTTGAGTTCTTTCTTTCTGTCCGCATTGTATCCCAAGACCAGTATGTTTCTGTCTTAGTTCTTGTACGAGTTTTTCCATTGGCATCCTTATATTTTTCTGTCTTGGTTCTTGTATGTCGCCTATATTCCTGTTCTTCCTTTTTTATATAAGAATATTTTCCTTCAATTTCAGGAAAACTAACAGTATCAACCGCTTTTAAGTCTCCATAGACAAATGCATTGCCTATATTTGTTGACATTCCATACCGGAATAACTCCTCTGTATCAATTTGTACAGCAGTATCATATTCTAAGTATTGTTCAAGCAAGCTTTGATTTATCTTATCACTAATAACCAAACCTATTATTACCATAATGGTAATGATTACAATACTTAGTATTACCTCTCTCTTTTTTATTTTCATATAATACCCCCAATATTTATTTAACTAAATATTAGTCAAATAAATTTTTCGGTGCGTCTTGAGAAACATCATAATCAAGTTTCTGAAACTCTTCAATTTCATACCCTGTTAAAGAAAGAAAGAATTTGTTAATTGGGTTTTTGGTATATGTGTTATACCGGCTTACTGTTTTGTTGTATGCTTCTCTTGTTTCAGCAATTTTATTTTCTGTTATTGCTGATTCTTTCATAAATTGTTCGTAGTTATCCTGATGTGTAAGTTCAGGATATCTCTCAACGACTACGTTGACAAATTCGTTGATTTCATTTACAGTTTCATCTGAAATTGTGCCATCCTGTTCTGTACGAGCCTTCACTGTATCCACTAGAGTATTGTACATAACTTTATCACACGATTTTATTGCATCAGCAAGAGTTGGGTACAAATCAGCTCTCTTCTTTTCTTGAACTTTAATAGCCGACCTTGCTTCTGTTACCTTTTCGTAATACCCAATAGCTGTAGCTGTAAACGAGTTTATGCCAACAATTGCCATAACAATAATAGCCACAACTGCTCCAATACCAATTAAAATACCTTTCCACTTCATAAATGTAATCTCCTTTCAGTTAGATAATTTTTACATTGTCAATATTCAATTTTCAATTTACTACTCTTAACTCCATTTTACTATGTTTTCATCACTTTTCCTCCTAAAATTATTTAGTTTGTAAAAAGTATTACAATTGTCAAAATGCATATTATGCATATATAAATCATAACATATTTTACATAAATTTGCAAATTTAATAATTTTCCTATTCAATAAAAAAGCATTTCTTGTTAAGTCAATTCTTGACACTACATCTTTTGTAAAAATACTTGTCACTCATTTTCTTTTACCCAATTCTTTTCCACTGAATATTTTTCCATAACTCCTAACTTCTTTTCTTTCATATAAAAAGATTAATTAATCTATTCCTCGCTCTTCCTCTTGTACATTAAGATTTTCTCTTGTTAGAATTTAAGTTCTATCATATTGTTTATATCTAAACCAATCTTTTTATAAATTTCATCAACAGTACATGAAATTGTATCCTTAAAAGAATATCCTAAAATGCTTAATATTTTTTCTCTAAATTAATTTCTTGCTTTCAATTTTTCATATTAAGATAATATCATCTTGTTTTTTATACGTCAATGAATGTTTTTTGAAACAATTTTGAAATTTTATTTTAAACTTAAACAATATTCTTATATAACCTATAAAATACAATAAGTGTATCTCTAATACATTTATTGTATTTTATAATACTTGCAATGTATTTCATTCATAAATATTCTGTTTATTTTTTATTACATTTCAGTTATATCAAGCATTTTATTATCTTTTTATTACTCTGCATTTTCTCTGTATATTTTTGTTGTTTACAGAATACTAGAAAACTTGTTTTTCCATATGTTTATGAGATACACTCTGTATCTCTTTCCTGCCTTTTAGTATCTAGTGTGAAACAACTTCAACTCAAGCCATTGAATTATTAGTATTATAATTTTTTAATTGTTTTTCCATAAAAATATCATCTAAAATTACAATTTTACTTTGAGTACATTTTGCTAAATATTCTATATCTTTTTTCAGCTGCTCATCAAATTTGACTGGGCATATAGCTCCAATTATTCCTATTCGCTGTTTATCCTGTGATGCCACTAAAATCTGTTGTAACATCTCTCCTGCTTCTTTACAAGAACATGTTAAATTGCAATTACTTTTGGCAATCCCAACAAACTACATCATCTTCATCATATTTATTTAATATTAACTTGCATAATCCTTCTAATCTAATTAGATTTAGTTTTGTTTTTGATTGCTTTATCAATTCATATAATCCCTCCACATACTTGTCAATATTTCAAGTATAACATAAATCGACATTTTTCTCAATATCACAATTTGTGTCTTTCATACTAGAACAAAAGTTTTATTTTTTGTTAAAAACTATTGCTTTTTTACATATTTATGATATAATGTTGTTGCGAAAGGATGTTTGATATATGCAAGAATTATTAAATGTTTTAAATACAACCAAAAATACTTTAGATGAATATTATGACATACATAAAGATGAAGATTTCTCTAATAAACGAAATACACCTAAAGATTATCTTGAATGGGTTGATAAGAAAACAAAAATTATTATCAATTCCCCAGAATTTATAGAAAAATCAAAAGAATGCATTATTCGTGGTGATGTAGTTTGGGTTGAATTTGGATTTAATATAGGTGAAGAATTTAGTGGTAGACATCCTGCTGTAGTTCTAAAAAACGGTGGAAAAACATTGCTAGTTTTACCTATTACAAGTAAACAACCAACTGAAAAACAATTGGCCAGTAAAACATATGTAGAACTTAGCAAAATATATAATTTTAAATCGATGAGAAGGTGGGTTAATATTTTTAATATTAATCCAATAAGTATTGAAAGGATAGATTTTTCAAAGAAAAAGGGAAATGTTAAAGGAATCGATTTGGATAATATATCAAAAGCTTTTTTAGATTCTGATCTCTTTAAATATAAACCTGCAAAAAATAATTTGTAAAATTCATAATTTTTTGCATAAAATTCTTGATTTTTACATAAAAATATAGTATCATTTAATTAATAAGAAATCTATTTAATTAGATGACTGAGAAGGCTTACTTCGGTAAGCAGTTATGATTTAGAATGTAGCTTATATAGAAATATATAAGCTACAGTTTTTTAATTTTTTCTTTTGATACCATAAAATGAATATCTGGTTTCTCCAAAATATCAGTTTTTACGTAAACATATGTATCTTTCATAATAGTTGCTATGCTCTTTGGAATAGCTTCTTTAACATCCATAAAAATTCTCCTTTCTATTTTATAATACTATAATGTACCTGTACTATGTCCTCTTTTTCTTTAATAATTTTTTCAAGTTTCAATTTATTTTCAAAATAATTGCCTTCAAATATTGGTATTCCCTTGTTCAGTACATATGGATTATAGTTTAAAATTATATTATCTACTATACCTTTTTCCATAAAAGCATTATTAATAGTTGCTCCTCCAGATATAAATAATTTTTCAAATTTCATTTTTTCACATACTACTTTTGCAATTTCTTTTGGCTCTGCAAATCTTTTTACTAAAATTCTTTCTGTTTCTTCTTTTACAAAATCTTCTAGAAGTTCTTTGTTCATTTCGGTATTTACCCATCCAGGTGCAATGCAATTAACTCTTACATAAGGTGCAAATTGAACCGCTGAATCATAGGTTAAACTAATCAATCCAGATTTTGATGCATCGTAATCTACACTTGTTGGATAATATGAAATTTATGTCTAATGTTTTTTTCCAATCTTCAACTGTTCTATCTTCAAACTCTCTATCAATGACTATTCCTGCATTATTTACTAAAATATCAATCTTTCCAAATTCATTTATTGCTGTATCTACCATATTTTTAATTGCTATTTCGTTTGATATATCAGTTTGGATTGGTAATACTTTTATATTATATTCTTTTTCTAATTCTTGTTTTAAATTTTGAGCCTTATCATTATTATTAACATAATTAATAATTAGATCATAACCTTTTTTAGCAAATTATCTTGATATAGCCTCTCCTATTCCTCTTGTACCACCTGTTACTAATACATTTTTGTTCATATAGAAACCTTCCTAATTTTAATTATTTGTTAATCTTGAACTATCTTTACATCTAAATTATCTCTAATAACCCCATTACCGCATAAAGCAATATATTTATTGCCTTTTCTTATATTCTTTATATTTCTCTTTTAATTCATTCCTATAGTCTATTTTTTCTAAATGTTTTTCATATTCTAATATCCATTCTTTATATAAGCCATACTCCTCCAATTTTTCTAATAATATATATTCTTTTATTTCTTTGTTCCTATTTATATATTGTTTATGAAAATATGATATTCCATTTTTCACTTCACATAATTGAATATATATATCAACAATACATTCTATGAAGTAGTTCGCATAAGTCTCATTTTCATAGCTATCCTTTTGTCTATATTTTTCTTTCCATAACCCAACTTGCTTTTTCAATAACTCTATTGCCTTATAACGTGCATCTGCGGTTTTTAAACAAGATTCAAATGATATCAATATTGATTTATGATACTCTTGCGGATCATATTTTACATTTAGTAGTTCAATACAATAAGATAAGTTATCGTCAGTTATGCCATTTGCTAATTTTCTTTGTACAATATTCATTAAAAATTCTGATTGAGATATCTGAATTGCACCAAAAGTGTTCCAGCTAGAAAATGTTAAGTAATGAGTTCCAAAGCTTAAAATTATAAATAAATCTTTTAGTAAATCTGTCGCTTTCTTTCCATCCTCCGTTGTTGGCAAAAAACTATTTAATTTTTTATAAAAGTTTTTTACTTTAAATCTCCATTTACTTCTTTCACTTTTAGAAATAATTTTGTTAGGGCTTGCATATAAATCACTATTAGCACATTCAACAAAATAATTTACTTCCTTTTCTAATCTTTCTATTGTAAATTCTTTATCTGATTTTTCCACTTTTTCATTTAAGTTCATAATATAATTATCTATATTATAATCTTCTTTTGTTCTTTTAGGTATTCTTTTATATAGTTCTACAATTATTTTTTCTTTATCTTCTTCATTATACTTTTTTATTATTTCTCTTAATTCACTAACTTTCATAACTATAATTCCTATCTTAATTTATTTTTTACCTTTCTTACTACTTTCTTATAACTTATAAATAGTTATCAATAATTCTATTTGTTTTCTTTAAATCAAAATCATTAATATTATATTCTCCCCAATCTGTATTTTTCTATTTCATCTACTTCTTCTTTTCCTTTTAAATTTATATAAAAATTTTGTAGACTAGCTAGTGATTTTGTACTTTTTTCACTCCATAAATTACAATTCTCATTTGGTACTAATAAATCATTTTCTCTTAAAAAAATTTTTTAAAGCTAAAATAACTTTGCTATACCATTTTTCATTTAATAAAGTTATATTTGCATTTTTAGTATCATTCCCAATCTCATTTATTCTTTTATTTTTAAATAAATCATCAGGATTATATAAACTTCTTTTTTTATTTTCTAATTCTTTAAATGCCTCTGCTTCTTTTTGCTTTAATACTTTTCTCTGCTCATCTGTTGCCCAATAATCTTCAAACAAAATTGTAAATATAGCTTTAGTTTCAGGCATCATATTTTGTTCAAAAAAACTTTTTGTTTTATCTACTTTATAATTATAGTTTTCATCTCTATATTTTAAAAAAACTTTTAATTTTTCCATTGGTATGTTTTTTACTTGTTCAGCTGAAAAAAACTTTAATAATTCAATCACTTCTACATATGCTTTTTGGGTAGAACTATTCATATATATTTAACCTTTCTTTGTTCATTTTTCAACATTTTTTTCTTCAAATTCTTTTTCTCCTATTAATAACTCTGCTCTTTGCTTATCTAATAATTTGAATTCATTAGATTCTAAAATCCACTCATATAAATTATCAAAATTGATTCCTTCACTTGTAATAGCTCCAAGAAACTCCTTTGCTAAATCTTCTAATGGAATTCCTTGTTGCTTTGCTTCTTGTATTACTCCATCTATTAAATTCTTAGTTTCTTTTCCTTGTGCTTCTTCCCACATTTTCATAAGTTCTTGGTAATTCTCAGGTGTTAAAAAGCTTTCATATTCTTCTAATTCTTGTCTATTCCATCTACTAAAATCTACATTAAAAAGAAAAGTCAATAAATCAATTTCTTCTATCATATGTCTTATTGTTACATTTTCATTAAGCAATGTTTTAGCCTCTTCAATGTATTCTAGTTTTCCATCAACTTCTCCAGTTTGTTCCAATGAGCCTATATATGACATAATTTCCTTAGATATTTTTTTATCATAATTATTATTACTATTTCTATTATCATCTTTTAACTTTTCTAATCTTCCTATAATTATATATTCTGCTCTTTCTCTTTTTTCTTGATCTTTCATATTTGAAATAATTGAAAAAACTCTTCCCATATTTGATGATAATACATCTAATGATGATACATCCTTCCCAACATATCTATTAATAGCTCTAATTTTATTTTCTTCATCATTCAACATTTCTATAATTGACAGGATATCATCATGAACTAAATGTCTTTCAGAAATATTTTTTTCTAAAAAAGTCATCATCTCTTCATCTTTTGGATTTTTACTTAAAAATTCTTGTGTTTCTTTAGTTCTCATTTTTTCCTCCACTTTCTATTTAATAACTATAATCTAGTATATTTTATTTTAACATATTTTCGTAATATTACACTCTTAAATCTCTGATTACACTATATCACAGATTTACATTTTTCTCAACAAATTCGCTAAAATTTGCACTAAATATATTGAATTTTTACTCAAAAAATAAAGCACCTATTACAAGGCACTTTACTTAGGATTCTCTTTAACTATTTAAATTTTATTTTTATAAATTCATATGTTCATCAACATACAACCATATCATATGGTGTACTGAGAATAGATATATAATCTATGTAACCCTCTCACAGCAACTATTATATCAATTTTCAAATTTCATTTGATATGTTTCCACACTCCATATCTAAAACAACCTTAACATTAATTTCAGAATTTTGTACTTTTTCTAGACCAAATCTACCTCTTTTATGAAACATTATTGTATCTTGAAAGCTAGTAAACTCTAGGATTACTGGCATTTCTTTAACTCTAGCAACGCACAGACTTCCACATGTGTTGTTTCTCTCTGGTTGCAGTATTATTGGTATGTTGTTTATCGCTTGTAGCAGTAAATTTTATCGCTTGCTTATCGCTCACATTTGTAAATTTATCTTTGCAACTTATCTCTGTTCCGTTTTTGCAAATAAACCTTATCGTATATGGATTTATTGTACCATTTTCTAATGTTTCTCCTATTACTACTTTATCAATTAAACATTCAAACACATCTTTATCAAACTTTGGCATTATATCTATATTTTTTAATAAACTTTTAAACTTGTTTAATCTTAGTTTAATACTTTCATTTCTATTTGTTTCTTTTAGTAGATTTTGTATCTTGTTTTCTATTTTTATTAATTCTGTGTTTAACTTATCAAATTTTAAAGTATACTGTTTTTTGTTGATTCTGCCTTCTAAATTTAATTCTAATAGGTTAGCAAGTTTTTTGTTTATTTTTTCTTTGTCCTTTTCTAGTTTTGTTACTATTGTTTCTGTAGTATTTTCTTTTAAGATATTTTCTACCTTTTCTAAAAAATCTACTACTACTTTTTGATTATTATTACAGAGTATCCTATATCCTTGTACAAAACAATCTTCTAGTATTTCTTCTGGAATTGCTTTACAATATGGGCATTCTGTTATTCCTTGTTTTGCTCTTTTAATACATTGCCATACTGCTTTCTCACATTTTCTATTTGCATTCCAATTTCTTCTTGTTAGCAATGAGCCACAAAATCCACAATATAATTTACTACTAAAAGGATATTTCTTACTATAATTGTTGTTCCTTCTTCCTGTTTCTCTGTTGCCAGCTCTTTTTATTCTTATTTCTTGAACTCTATCAAATAATTCTTTACTAATAATTGGTTGATGATGTTCTTTTATATAATGCTTGTCTACTTCTCCTAAATTACTTAATCTTTTATGTGATATTGGATCTATTGTAAATGTTTTTCTCATTAGCACATCTCCGATATATTTTTCATTTTGTTCTTTTGCTATGGTACTTGAGCCTACTCCTTCTACATACCTTTCAAACATATATCTTACAATACTTGCTTCTTCTTCATTAATTGTTATTTCCTTTGTTTCAAGATTATAGTTATATCCATAACAACCATTATAGCCAATTAGTTCTCCTCTGTCTTTTTTCATCTTTAAGCCTAATAATACATGTGAAGATATGTTTTCGCTTTCTTGTTGTGCCATTGCACTTAACAAAGTTAATACTAATTCTCCTTGACCTGAACCTGTATTGATATTTTCTTCTTCAAATAGAATTGCAACATTTTTCTCTTTTAGCATTCTCACATATTTTAAAGTATCTAATGTATTTCTAGCAAATCTTGATATAGATTTTGTTAGTATCATATCAATTTTCCCTTGCATTGCATCTTGTATCATATTCATAAAATTTGTTCTCTTAAAATCTAATGTACCACTTATTGCTTCATCTGCATATATTCCTGCAAATTGCCACTCTGACTTGATATTTATTTTTTCATCATAATACTTTAATTGTGATTGATAACTATTTAATTGCTCCTCATTGTCTGTACTTACTCTACAATATGCACAGACTCTTAATCTTTCTTTTATTGTTGTACCTGTTACTCTGTTTATTCTTCCATTTGTTTTCTCTATGACTTGAATTTCCATCTTTCCTCCATTCCGCCTAGAGATAAAACTTAATAATTTTATATCATTTTTTGGGTAAAAAGTAAATTAAATTTATAAAAGTTTATAATCTTTTAAAATTCTTCTTTTTATTTCTTGTTTCTCCGCTTCTGTTACTAAGTTTTCTCTAAACAAATTGTTTAAGAGTGATAATTCCATGCTACAGTTTAGCATAGTATTATCTTTTAATTGTTTAAAGTTATTAACTTCTATTCGGTACTTGTGTAACATGAAATATTGCTCCTTTTCTTTAAATTTGAAAAAGAAAAAAGAGCTAAGAAAAATTAGTTTTTTTAACTAACTTTTCTTGCTCTCACTTTTTCATGCTAACATTATATTACACTGTTTTTATAAAATCAATTCCCTTTTTATTCCCTATTTTCTATTTTTACTAAATTATGCTATACTTATATATATTATAATTTAAGGAGATTTGATTATGTGGAATGGTTATGAAGGAAAATATTTTGAAGGAAGAGACTTTTATGATTGGGGATTAGATCTAGATTTACAAGAAATACATGGAAAATTTAAAAATGAGATAGAGACACTAGCCATATATTCAAGTTCTATTATAAAATCTAATAATATTCTTCCCATTGATATTTTAAATAAAAATGAAAAAGAACTCTTAGAAAGAATGATTCATAATTTAACCAAAAGAGAAATCAGTGATATATATAATATATACGACTATAAAATTGCAAAAAAACAATACCCTAAATTTAAAGAAATAACAAAAGGATTGAGGCTAAATGAATTCTCATTTATGCAAGCTAAAACATTTTCAAATATGAGAGTTAATTTTAATAATATTCATTATAAAATGATACTTACGCACTTATGTACTATTTTAGATGAATGCCTATCTGGTTTTATCAAGGCAATTGCTATGTATTATAATGGTATTGTAGAAAACATTAATATAAGAACAAATATAACAGATATAGAAAAAATAGAAAATCGTACTGATATGAGAGAATACTTTATTGACAATGCTCTTAAATATGAGAAAAATTTCTCTGGAGTTATTGAGAAAACAAAATTCCTATTAAATAAATATTGTTCTGATAAAAAATATGATTATTCTAAAATATTGTGTCTAAAAGTTGAACGAGATTGTATTATCCATAGAAATGGAAAATATGATAAAAAAGCTATGCAATTATTAGGAAAACTTGCTAAAGAAAATGAAGAAATTATTTTGAATGATAAAAAAATTAGA
Source organism: uncultured Clostridia bacterium (assembly GCA_944388755.1). GTDB lineage: Bacteria > Bacillota > Clostridia > TANB77 > CAG-508 > CAG-269. The sequence goes on from CALXJY010000027.1 coordinate 14,230, forward strand.
ACCTATATATCTGAAAGTATAAAACTAATTGATTTTTTAGAAGAAGAACTAAATGATTATTATTTTAAGGATTTTAAAGTTCCTCCATTAAAAAGTACACTCAGTGAACTAGAATAATAACATATCAGTACACTTGGTGTACTTGAAATTTTTTTACTTTTTTCGCATTCACTTAGTGAACTTTTTCAAATTTTTAGTTCACTATTTTTAACTTTGACGAAGAATAGCGGGTTTGAGCCAGTTCACCGAGTGAATTTCTGCATCATATTTGCTTAAAATTTTTGTTTCTTAATTAACTCTTGAAGGCTTGTCTTTCAATGTGTACAAGCAATATGTTAATACCGCTTTCCTGCCTTCAGAGTTCACTCTAGTTCACTTAACTGCAAATATATTCAAGTAAATATACTTATCCTTAAATCCTCTTAATTGAAAAAAGAATGTGCTTTTAAAATCAAGTCAAGGTTGTGCAACAGCACATGCATTTAACCTTGACTTGATTTCATAAAGCACATTAGAATTTTTTAAGGTGTTTTAAAAGTTTACTGCCTTGCTCTCCACAGCAGAATTTTCAGATTTTTCCATAAGCTCAGTTATATTTTTACTTTTTTCTACAATAGCTTTTCTTTGTAATTCTAATTTATCTTGTATAAATTTATGCTTTATTTCAAACTCATTTAAAATTTCACTCCAAGTCTTTATGTATATTTTAAAATTTTTTACTTTATAAACTAATGATTTTTCTCCATGAACTTTTCCATTTTCATATAAATTTTCAATATCACCAGATGTGTCAAATTTATTTCCTACTAAATAAAACTCCCAAGTAGCATTATTTGCAATAAATTCTGGCTGTTTACTAATAACGTTCATGTAATTATATATTTGTTGATATTGTTTTTGACCTAATGAAATTTTAGGATGTTTTAACTCAATAACAATATTATTAATAGAATCATTCTCTATATTTTGTCTAACCGCAAAAATATCCATTTCTTTATTTTTGTCTTTATCTTCAATATGTTTTTCGTCATCTTCGCCTGTTAATAATTTTGTATATCTACGCAATGCTTCTTCAAACTTCGGCTCTGCTGCTGTAACCAACGTATACTGTTCACCAAAAATCCAATAATGTTCTTCTATAAACTTCTGTAAATGCTCTCTTTCATTAGCATTTAATTCGTAATTATATAGCAATTGCTTTAATAAATCTATAGCTTTATACCTATCTTGAATTAGCTTAATAGTTTTTGTAATATTATCTAGTGTACAATATCGTAATTCCTCTGCTAATTCTGCTCTTTCTTCTGTATCTAGTTCAACTACTTCATCTAGAATAGTAAATAGATTCTCGGTTTCTCCTGATTGCATAACTAAATCAAATAATCTAACTAAAGTCTTCTTTTGTTCATTATTTAATGATAATATTATCTTTGGTTCTATTTGGCAAACAAGTTTAACTATATTTTCTAGTTGTTCATGCTTAAATTTATCTAAAACATTGTTTTCATTATACTCTGGAAAAATTTTATCTTCATTATATTTTTCTATTAATTTTTCTGCATATCTCTTTATATGTGGTTTTCTTTTCTTTCTTAAAAATTTATCAATGTCTGTTTTTAGTTGCTTAAATTCCTTACTCTCTTTACTATAACCGCTAATTGGAATTTGTCCTTCTATTGTATCATTTGTGTAAAAATCTTCAAACAAATTACTACTTACAAAAACACTATGATAAAAGTTGTCTCCTTTTTTGTTTAATGTGGTTGTCATACTTAATTTAAATTTCTCGTTCTGATCCTCAAAATAGTATCTTGAATACTCATTAGATAAGTTGTTCTTCCATTGAACATATCTCACTTTTGCACTTATATCAATTTTTCCATATTCATAATTAAGTTCAAAATTTTCTCTTTCTACTATTAAATCTTCATATAGAATCTTTTCACCATCAATATATATATTAAAATCAAATTTTTTATTTAGTTCTAATAAACAAGCAAATTCTTTTTTATATATTCATTTAGTTCATATATATCTATATTTTGATATATTCCACTCAATGTTACTGTTGTTCCAGTTTCTTTAGCTTCTATTATGTTTTCATCAGTTTCTTTATAATTTTCCAAATTATTAGCATGTATATTTATAGAGTAGTTTTTAAATTTTTCATTTTCTTTATATACTGTATTCCATTCTGCATATTGTGCAAAACAAAAAAATGTTAGTCTTCCAACTCCGTTTTTTCCATGAATACCTGTTATTCTTGTTCTTTCATATGCTTGTTCTGCCTTTTCTGACTCATAAAATGGTTTAAACTTTTTATTTAGTAGTTTCTTAGCAATACCAATTCCATTATCTTTTATTGAAATTTCTGATATAGCACTTAAATTATTTCTTGAAGTATTTATTTCTATTCTATTTGCTCCAGCATCGAATCCATTCCATATATATTCGCATATTGATTTTAAAGCATTGTAATTTGATAATGATTGTTTAACTCCACCTGTTGTAATAGCAATTCTCCCCATATTTATTTTCCCCCTATCTTGTTACATATTTTTGATTTTTAGTATTTGGTTTATCTGGTATAGTCATTTGTAATTTTCCACTATCTAATAAAGGTCTCATATATTTTAAATAGAAATTTCTTCTATCCTTTAATCCTAAATATGCCATTATTTCTTTTGTTGTTCTTGGTTCTTTACAAAATTCTAATATTTTATCTTGATGGGTATCTTGGTGGGTTCTAGGTCTGTCTTTCATTTCATTTTCAAATCCATCATGCATAAATATAGTTGTAATAAAATAATCTCTAGTTTCATTTGTTTCAAACTTTGGTTCTTTTGAGCCGTTATTTTTCAATGCTCTTTTAATTTTAGGAATACCTGTATTTCTACCTTCTGTTAATTTTAATTCTTTTAAAAATTCTCCAATTCTACGATTTCTGTATTTTCTTGCAATTATATTTTTATCTTCAATCGATTTTTCGCTAATAGAACGGTCTGGTCCAGGATAGCTTACAATATGAATTCTATCTTCCATAATTCTGACTTCTACTGGTTCTCTTACATCATAGCCTCTGTGATAAACTGCATTTACTAGAGCCTCTTCGATTGCTTGATATGGATAATTAAAAAATCGTATTGCTTCTGCTTGTCCATCTACTTTTAAAATTTTTTCTTCAATTAATATATTACTGATATAAGTCAAAGCACTTTTTATCATACTATCTATTGGTCCTCTAAATATTCTTTCTGTCATATCATCTCCTTCTGGACCATTTCTTAAATCTACTACTTCTATTTGCGAATACGGAAAGAATTTTTGTGGATCATCATTAAAAAACATCAATCCAACATTTAAAGGTTTCATATATTCTGGTGTTCCATCTATAATTCTCATACTTTTACATAAATCAACAAAATCCATCTTTTCAGATTCTCCTAATAAATCACTTTTTATTTCGTATAAATAATTTTGAATAAGTGGTAATTTTAAATCTTGTATTTCTGCTTCATAGTTCATTCTATCATCAAAAGGAATAGTTCTTGCCATATCATACAATTCTTTTTGTTCTGTTTCTGTTGCTTTTACTGTACTTGACATTTTTCTTATATAATATGAATATCCTTTTGAAAAATCTTTATCCAATGTTGTTGGACATTTATATGGTCTTGTTTGTCCTCCAAAACACCATACTACTAATATTTTTATCTTTATATTGTGCAACATCTACTATTGGCGTATATGATGGTTGAATTAATTTACATTTTGCTAATATATCTTTTTGAATTTTATCTATTTCAGATAATTCAAGTCCTGTTATTGGCATTTTAGGTCTACCATTTTCTTCTTCAACACCAATTAAAATATATCCTCCGCCCCAGTTGTCGATATCGTTTGCAAATGCACAAATTGTATGTAATATTGACTCTGGATTCCAATTTTTCTTTAATTCTAATCTTGCATTTTCTACAATATTTTCGTTTAATATATTTTCTATACTTGTAGGTAATTTCATTATTTCACCTTCCTTGAAAAAGTCTGATTTTAAGACATTTTATAATTAAATAAATTTTTATTTAAAATGGATCTTCAATCTCAAATTCAATTGGCTCTTGTTCTAACAATTTTAATTCTTCTTCCGTTAAATACTTTTTATCTATAACAACACTCAAAACAAATTCATTAAAGAAATTATCATTCATTATGTAATATCCATTTACTTTTTCTTTATCTCCATAGCTGTCTTCAATTTTCCATCTTTGTGGTTTATCATTAATTAAATTAACTCCTGTAAATGTCATAACATGATGCATGCTAATATCATACAAGTCTAATGCTTCTTCTTTTGTTAATGTCTTTAAATTTAATGTATCTTCATAATTATATAATCTGATATCTAATATTCCTGATTTTTTATCCCTAGATTTCAAAATATGTGCACCCATATAAACTGGAATATTATCTTTTAATTGTTTTATAGTTAATTCTTTTAAATCTTCAATTGGTAAATTTAAATATTTAACATAGGAATTTTTATAAATATTTCCTACATATTTCTTTCTATATATCTTATAATATTCTTTATTGTACATAGGCATATTTCCTATTGTTACAAAATTTTCTAATTTCATATCTAAAAATCTATTCTTGAATTCAATTGGTGTTAAACACTCTATTCTTTTATATTCTCCATTTTTATCTTTATATTCATAATTAAATTCTGTTACTGGTTCTCCTAATATTTTACATAATAAGATATAATTTTCCTGTAAACATTTATTTTTTGCTTTTCTTAATAAATTTATATTTGTTCCATTTTTCTTTAAATCTATTAATTTTATGATATCTTTTTTTACTTTTTCAGTATATAAATACTCTATTTTTTCATAGTTTGTACTTTCAACTGCATTTGGACTATAAGAATATGGAAGTATTCCATACTTATTTACAATGGCTACAAACCAATCCCAATAACCTCCTTCTGAAACACAATACTTTATTACACTCTCTTTATAAAGATAATCAAATTCAATATTTTCTAAATTGATAATGTTTTCATAGGCATTGTTTGATTTTTCTAACTTATCGAAGAATGCAATATGATTATTAGATAATTCTAAATCTATAACATTTATATTCAAATTTTTAGCTATATTATGTTTTATTAAATTCAAACCACCATATATCCAACATCTCCAACTATCTTGTTGGTCATATCTTTTACTTTCTGGTAATTCTATATTAAAAATAGGTTGGTTTTCTATTATAACATCTCTATTAATACATGTATTTTCCAAACCGTTTTTGGTTATTGCATTTTCTATTATTTTATTAGTTTTGTTTGAATCATAAATCTCTTTAAATTTTTTGATTTGTTCTAATGATATTTGACTTTCCATCCCACTCATCTCCATATTATTTTTTTATAGCATTTTATCATAAAAAAACAAAAAAAGGAAGTGCTTTTCCGAACACTTCCAATTAAGTTTTATCTCTAAACACTATTATTTTTTGGTTGAAAATTATTGGTATTGCCAACATAAATTTATACTACTCCGCACACTAGGTCAACCTCTATCGTCACCTTAATTTTATGATTTTCTACTCGTTTAATCTTATTTTTGCCTTTTCTCTCATAACTAGCAAAATCCTCAAAAGCAATAAATTCAACTATTGTATCGAATTTTTGAGTGATAGCACCGAGCAACACTCCACATGTGTGGTCGCTCATCTGTAGATTTTTTGACTAATATCGCCTCTTGTCTGTAGATAATCCTCATAATTTACCTTGCTCTCATTTTTTAGTACAAAAGTTACTTGTTTTGGATCTTCTTTATCTTTTTTATCATATCCACCAATTATAACTTGTTTTACTGAAATTTCAAAAGCATCTTTATCAAATTCTGTTATAATTTCTCCGTTTTCAAAATATCGTTTTAATTTATTCATTTTTGATTTTAATTTTTCTTTTTCTATTTCAATATTTTCTATTAACTTATTTGATGAGTTCTCAGTAATAATGCTGTTTATTCTTGTTATAAATTTATTTACAATATCACCTTTGTTACTACATAATAATAAGTCAAAACTTTCGATTTTTTCGTCCTATGAAATTTTATAGCACGGTTTTTTAATGTTTTCCGTTTTATAATTTTTATTATTGAAAATAACAAGGTTCTAGGGAACCCGACTGCAATCTTTGATTGCTATGTCGGGTCAGGTTCTTATTTTAAAAACAAATCAATATATTTTTGGAAAGCAAAAATTTGACATAAATTCACTCTTAATTAGGTAATAAAATTATATAATTATTTCCACAAATTATCTATCTAAAAAAGTTGCTCAAACACAAACCTAAATTTGCATAATCAAAAAAGAGCAATAATATAAAAATATATTATCACTCTTGAATTGAGCTATATGAAGTTCTTCATATATAGTTAGGTCTATTACCTAAAAATTAGATTAATCTATATTAATATTATATGCTGATTTCTATTTTCTATGCAAAAAGAATAGGATTTCTCCTATTCTTAAATCAAACCTTATAACTTTCGTTATAAGTAGTACCACCAACAATGTGGTAAAATATTTTTTATTAATTTAATTATATCATATTTTTAGATAAAGTCAAATCTTTTTTTTGCTATTTTTCCTCTTGTTTTTATTTTTCTTTTGGAATTTTAATATCTAAATTTTTCATTATTCTTTTTTCTAATCTTTGCATAAAATCATCTGTAACACTACCAATTTTATATAACATCCTTGCTTTATCTATACAAGTTAATTGATCTCCTTTTGCTTTCGAAGGCAATTTATCTAATTTACCTGTTTTTATATCTTCTTTTTGTATTCTTTCATGTGTAGGATATAACTTAGGTGAACTTGAAATTGGTACAACTATAACTGTATGACTGGCAACATTGTTGCTTGAAGCCTGAACTATTATTCCCATGTGTGTATTACTTAATTCTTTTCCTA
>CALXJY010000028.1 GCA_944388755.1 uncultured Clostridia bacterium
TCGGAAAGCCTTATAATTTATAAAACTTTAACTTTTCTCTTTGGCTTTCCGTTAATTTGTTCTGCGCCAAATTTATGTAATAAATTTGTGTGCAATGTATTTTATCTATTAGAAAAGTCATGCTGACTTTCCTAATAGATAGCAAATCGGAAAGCCTTATAATTTACAAAAGTTTAACTTTTCTCTTTGGCTTTCCGTTAATTTGTTCTGCGCCAAATTTATGAAATAAATTTGTGTGCAATGTATTTTATCTATTAGAAAAGTCAGCATGACTTTCCTAATAGATGGCAAATCGGAAAGCCTTATAATTTATAAAACTTTAACTTTTCTCTTTGGCTTTCCGTTAATTTGTTCTGCGCCAAATTTATGTAATAAATTTGTGTGCAATGTATTTTATCTATTAGAAAAGTCATGCTGACTTTCCTAATAGATAGCAAATCGGAAAGCCTTATAATTTATAAAACTTTAACTTTTCTCTTTGGCTTTCCTAATAGATAAAAAAATAAAAGTTACAGCTTATTTATAGCTATAACTTTTATTAAATTAATTATATTATTAAAAATCTAAAAACTTATATCATCTTATTTAATTCTTGTACAATATCATCTGTTATAATATTTTTAAAATCTACCGAAATTTTACTCTCAGTAATTTGTAATTCTAAAATATCAAATTTATTTTTTTCAATGACATCTAAAAGTTTTCTCATAAAATTTATATTACGTACAATTCCAGTTCCAATAATAGAAATCCTAGAAATTTCTTTTTTTGCCACACTTTTAATAGTATTTTCTTCTATAATGTCAGAAATAACAGTTCCTGCATTACTATTAAAAGTAGATTTCGTTATAATAGGAATTTTATACTTTTCTGCAATTTCTACACACCTTCCGTGTAGTACTTTTGCCCCTTCACTTGATAATTCAAGCATTTCCCTATAAGATAGGGCTGGAATCTTTTTAGCCTCACTTATTTTGTTTGGGTCAACAGTATATACACCATCAACATCTGAGAATATATAACAATTTTTTGCTTGCATAGCAGATGCAATAGCAACAGCTGTAGTATCTGATCCTCCTCTTCCAAATGTAGTAATATCTAGATTTTCATTATATCCTTGAAAACCAGCAATAATAACAATTTTTCCTTCATCTAGTTCCTTATTAATTCTATCTACATCTATATTTTCTATAAGTGCATTTTGATTTGCGTTATTTGTAAAAATTCCTGCCTGCCATCCTGTTAGTGAAACTGCACTATAACCCAAATCATTAAGTAATATACTAAGTTTAGCTATTGAGACCTGTTCTCCTGAACTTAACAATACATCCATCTCTCTATTGTTGGGTTTATTTGATAGCTCATAAGCCTCATTTATTAGCTTATCTGTTGTTTTCCCCTGAGCAGATACAACAACAATTATCTTATTTTGTTTTTCATACATACTAATAATTTTACTAGCAACAGTCTTTAATTTCTCATTATCTGCTACAGAACTTCCACCAAATTTCATGACTATTGTATTCATTTTTTCTCATCCCTTTATCAAGTAAATCTTAAAATCTACTTATTGCATTTATAAGAAATATTTAAATTTAAACATAACTTCTTATATTATATGTTAAAGGAATAAGATGTTTTACTATGATTTTAAAATCTAATCATAAATTTTATAACTTTCCATATAAATACTCCATATAACTATATACTTTATTTGCCCAATTTTTATCAGAAGCATACTTATTATTAACACCACTAACTGTTGGTTTAGAATAATATGTACCTACAGCAGTTTCACCATTATAAATACTTGTCCCTTTAGGATTCAAATAATATTTAACCAACACCCTTGCAAGCAAATCTATAGATTCAGAATATTTATTAAATGTATATGCTCCATTATATGGATTAGAATCATATGCTCCATATCCAAATAAATTTTTCTTCTGCTTAGCTATTGTTGATGTTCCCCATGCACTTTCATGTATACCCATTGCAGCTACAAAAACACCATTTATATTATATTGTTGTTCTATATAGTAAAAATATTCTGCATTTTGTTCAAAAATTTTATTCTTATCTTTATCATCTGTTAAAATTTTTTTAAACTGTTCTAAAGAAAGTCCACTTGGTTTATTTAGACTCATATTAAAATCAGGTTTGTTTATCACTCCATTGTTTGTTTTAATATTTTGTGTATCTTGTTCTTGGTTAACATATTTAGTATATTCTTTTTTTATCCAACCTTGTATATCTCTATAAGAAATATAATACCAATTATCCTCAATTTTTAAAACTTTTAGTTTAGTATTTTGCTGTAATCTAGTAACTTTATTAGAATTCTCATCTATATCTGAATATACTATAATTTCATCTGATGTAACATAAACATCATCACCAACTTTAACTTTATATTTTTGTTTATTAGTATTTGTTCCAATCTCTATAACTTGGTTAAACGCTGGCTTTATAACAGAAGCTGAAATTTGTTCTTCTTTTATTAAATTCCCATCTTCATATGTTTTTTTATATGTAATTCTCTGTGTTCCTTGAGTTCCCTTTTGAATAACATATGATTCTCCCACTGCCAAATCAGAATTTGATCTATATTCTGTTAAATATTCTAAAACTACATCTTCTTGTCTATATTCTTCTGATGACATTTTACCAATATTTTTCTCAATAATGTTATCTATATCAACTTTATTTTCTTCTGAAATTTTAATATGTTCCTCACTCACCATAGCCTTGGTTATATCTTCTCCTGAAACAGTATATATTTCATTTTTTTGAAAATATGTGTTATAAAATATGTATATATCGAATATAATAATTACGAAAAATATAAAATAAATAATATTTTTTAAAGTTATTCTTCTTTTTTTATCTTTTGCTTTCATTTTATCACCTATTAATATTTTAACTTTAGAATATTTTTTTGTCAATTCAAATTCTTGGAATTTATACTTGATTTTCTAGCAAAAATATAATATTATACTACAGAAAGGATTAAACAAATGAAAATACAAAAACTTAAAAAATTTATTAAATTTTATAAAATTAAATTATCTTTTATTTTAATTTTTACAACAATATTAATAATTTTAGCATGTACAACCATTTCTGCACACTTTCCTAAGTTTATACAAAAAATACAATATGAAAATCAAGTTGTAGATTTTGCTAATAAAAATAAAAAATCCATATTCTCAATTGATGAGATTACTTTGTTTAGTAGTGCAGATGCAAAAAATAAAGTTGGAAGTACAACAAATTTTACAATCGAAAATTTATATACATATACAGACATTGCTATATTTATAAATCAAGTTTCTAATGAAATTTCGTTAGAAAATACTCTAAAAGAAGTTTCTATACAAAATCTTTCTTTTAGTAAAACTCCTGAAAATGGTCAAATTAAACTGTTTTACAAAGACATGAATGATTTTGCTAAACCATATATTCCTGAAGAAAATCAAATAACAGATGAACTAAAATTCAATATATCTTCTGCAGAAAACGCTGATTTATCAACACCAACACTTTATAATAACTGTGCTAATCCAATAACACTAAGTTATATACACGAAAACGTCAAAACTGATTACACATTAACTGATACATCAATTCCAATAACATATAGTGGTTCTTTACTAAAAAGATGTAATGTTCCTTTAAGTAATATAACAAATACTATATCTTTTGACATATATATAACTAATAACAAAAATCAAAAATTTAAAAGCAAAATATTTATACCTATTACATATCAGTCAAATGACAAAACAATATATGATGGTAATATAACCGTAAAGGAAAACGTAAATTTTATTTTTTATCAATATGAGTAAAAGGAGAAATGGAAAATGGAAAAAAATATACCAATTAAAGAAAAGTTAGTAAAAAAATATCATAAATGTGAACAAGTTTCTGAATTTAAAGAAATGCTTTATCGCTCAAGTGAGATATATGGAAGTAGAACAGCTTTTAAATTAAAAGACGAAAATGACCATATATATTCTGTTACATATAAAGAATTTAAAGAAGATGTTGTTAATCTTGGAACATATCTAATAGCACAGGGATTTTTAAATAAAAGAATTGCTGTAATTGGTAAAAATTCTTATAATTGGGCTGTTTCTTATTTAGCTGCTACAATTGTTGGAATTGTAGTTCCATTAGATAAAGAATTACATGCAGAAGAAACTATAAATTTTTTAAATATCTCTGAGAGTATATGTATTTTAGGTGATATGAAGAATTTTAAAAATATAATAGAACAAAAATCTACATTATCTAATAAAAATCTAATGTTTATCTCATTTGACAAATATTCAGAAGATGAGATTAAAAAAGATGGATTTTCTATAGAAAATACTTTTTATATAAATGATTGCAAATCCAAAGGAAAAGAACTCTTGATTCAAGGAAACACTAAATTTGATGAAATTAAAATAGATCCAAATGAAATGCGTATTTTATTGTTTACATCAGGTACAACAGGAAATGCTAAAGGTGTATGTTTATCACATTTTAATGTATGTTCAAATATAACATCAATATATGGAATAGTTAAAGTTAAGAGAAGTGATTTATTCTTTTCTATATTGCCTTTACACCATACTTATGAATGTACTATTGGATTTTTATTACCAATATATAGCGGTGCAAGTATATGCTATTGTGATGGACTTCGCTATATAGTTAAAAATATAGGAGAATACCACCCTTCTGTTATATTATGTGTGCCATTACTACTTGAAAATATGCATAAAAATATCATAAAAAATATGAATAAGACACTACCTAAAAAATATGTTAAAAATCAAAATGATAATCCATATGATAAACTTCCTTTTATTATTAAAAAGGTTGTTAAAAATAAAGTCAAAAACACTCTTGGTGGAAGATTACGTGTATTTATAGTAGGTGCTGCAAGTGTAAACCCTACAATAATATATGATTTTGAAAAATTAGGATTACTTACATTACAAGGTTATGGACTAACAGAATGTTCACCTCTAGTTTCAGGTAATAATGACTTTTTCCATAAAGCTGAAAGTTGTGGACTACCTATTCCTAAAGTAGAATATAAAATTAATAATCCAAATGAAAATGGAGAAGGTGAAATTTGGGTAAAAGGTCCAAATGTAATGCTTGGATATTACAATATGCCTGAAGAAACAAGTAAAAGCATAACAGATGGTTGGTTTCATACTGGTGATATCGGCAAAATTGATGAAAATGGATACCTATATATTACAGGCAGATGCAAAAGTGTAATAATTACTAAAAATGGTAAGAATATTTATCCTGAAGAAGTAGAACAATATTTAAATGATAGTCCTCTCATTTCTGAATCTTTAGTTTTGGGAATACAAAAAGAAAATGATGATGATATTTATATTAATGCTCAAATATTCCCTAATATTGAAGCAATTACAGAATATTTAAAAGGTTCTGTCCCAACAAAAGAAGAAATTAAAAAGATAGTAAATGATATTGTTGCAAGTGTAAATAGTAAATTACCTAATTATAAACATATAAAAGGAGTTATTATAAGAGATAAAGAATTTGAAAAAACAACTACTCAAAAAATCAAAAGATATGGTAATAATGTAAAAGTTAATAAATAAATTTAGCACAGAAAATGCGCCTGATTTTCTGTGCTTTATGCTTTGCATTATTAATTATTTTAAGTACGGACTAGCAACATCCACCTCTATTGCCACCACAACAACAACAAATTAATAATATTAAGATTATAATCCAGCAGCAGTCATCTCCAAAACCAAAACCGCCACAACCTCTGTTCTCTGGCATACCATAGACCCCCTTTCACAAAACATGTATTGTTTTTCTTTTGTTTTTCCTTTGTATAATACATAATATGGTAGCCAATTTAATAATGTCACAATTTTTTTAAATTTTTTTAAAAAAACTATTGACATTATCCATAAATTTTAGTATACTATGTCTTGTCGGAAGACATGGTCGCTTAGCTCAGTTGGCTAGAGCACCTGCCTTACAAGCAGGGGGTCATAGGTTCGAGCCCTATAGCGACCACCAATGTTTTTACGGCCCGGTAGTTCAGTTGGTTAGAACGCTAGCCTGTCACGCTAGAGGTCGACGGTTCGAGCCCGTTCCGGGTCGCCATTTATTTATATGGCTTGATAGCTCAGTTGGTAGAGCAAGGGACTGAAAATCCCTGTGTCAGTGGTTCGATTCCACTTCAAGCCACCAAATAATATTTATTGAAGTAGTTAGTTGAGACAATAACTACTTCTTTTCGTTTTAAAGATTATGTAAATCAATACTTGAAAACGCATGTCTTTTATGATATAATACAAAAGATATAAGTAATATTCTTACTATATCTCTTCCCCAAACTAATTAGTAGAGGAATTTACCTCTATCTTCTTAGTTTTACTAATTACAAGGAGGTAAAAAGAATGAAACAGAAAAAGGAAATTTTTAAGGCAATGCGGGAATTTTTCCACAAAAACAAAGATACGTTAGATGCATTATTACTTATCTTAACATGCATAACATGCCTAATTATTTCAGGAGTTAGCACATTTAAACTTACAAAACCTGTAAGTTATAACCAAGAAGAAATAGCTATGTACACGAACGTAGCAAAAAAAATAAGAGAGGAGGGAATAAATGCACTAGACCAAAGTGAGATGAATTCAATAAAATATATAGATATCTCTTTTTCTGAAAATAAAATATCTATACAAAAAAAGACCCATTTATTTGGCGATGCATATATACTCAGATTTATCGGATCTGATCTTGTTATGCACGTAGAAGAAATTCCTCTTTGGGCAAAATGCATAGCACTAACTATTGTGTTCTCATTGTTCCTTACCTTTGTATTATGTTTTTTGGTTTATTGTATAATAATTCCTATCATAAGTGAAATAATATCTTTAATAATTCATTTTATTTCTTTTTGTAGAAACTACAATAAGGAACCTTAATTTCTGTTTCAGCCCCTACAATGTTTTAAATATTGTAGGGGCATTTCTAATTGCAATATTTTATTTAATTCTCATAATAAATCTTTATAATTATTTACAAGAATTGCACCTTCTTTTATAAGTTTATTAGTACCAACAGAATTTATTGAATTAATATTTCCAGGAACAACATAAACATCTCTTCCCTGTTCTAAAGCAAAATCAACCGTAATTAAAGTACCACTCTTTTCTTTAGCTTCTATAACAAGTACACCTGTACTTAAACCAGAAACTATCCTATTTCTTGCAGGAAAATTTGCTCTATTAGGAGGCATCCCAAGAGGATATTCAGATATAATTGCACCACCTAAATCTAATATTTTTTTTGCAAGTTTTATGTTTTCTTTTGGATAAATAGTATCTAGTCCATTTCCAAGAACAGCTATAGTTTTACCATTTTTAGCTGTAATTGCTCCTATATGTGCATAACTATCAATACCTCTTGCAAGTCCACTTACTATACATATTCCATTGTTTGCCAAATTAAACCCAAAATATTTAGCACAATTTATTCCATACTTACTAGGTTCTCTACATCCCACTATTGATATAGATTTAGATTTTAATAATTCTACATTTCCTCTTACATATAAACTTATTGGATAATCATATATTTGCCTTAACATATATGAATATTCCTTATCTTGAATAGTAATCAAACTTATATCATTATTTTCTAGATATTCTAAGTGTTTTTCCAATTTTTTTCTAATACTAATATCTAAAATTTCACTTACCGACTTTACTCCTAAACCTTTTATACTTAATAATTCCTTTTCAGTTGCATTATATATTTTTTTTGGAGTTCCAAATATACTCAATAATTTCTGTTTTTTTATACTTCCTAGTTTTAACAGACTAAACCATACCCAATAAATTTTTTTTCTTATATTATCCATATAAAATTAAATTCCTTTCAACTAAATAATTTTTTAAAAAATGGGAAAAATCGTTTTTCCTATACCACAAAAAAGCTAAAGAAACTAATAAAAAGTTCCCTTAGCTTTTTAATCATTTTATATTTTGCTGTCTAGTTGCTTTTATAACATTATTTAAAAGCATAGCCACAGTCATTGGGCCAACCCCTCCTGGTACCGGCGTAATATAACTTGCCTTTTTAGACACATTTTCAAAATCGACGTCTCCAACAATTTTTCCTGTATCTATCCTATTTATACCTACATCAACAATAATTGCACCATCTTTTACCATATTTGCCTCCAAAAAATGTGGCTTTCCAATGGCTACAACTAGAACATCAGCATTTTTTGTAACCTCTTTAATATCTTTTGTTTTAGAATGACATATAGTAACAGTTGCATTGTTATTTAAACAACATTGTACTAATGGTTTTCCAACAATATTACTTCGTCCAAGTATTACAACATTTTTTCCACATAACTCAATATTATATTCTTCAAATAATCTCATAATACCATATGGTGTACATGAAACAAAAGTATCTTGCCCTAATACTAACTTACCAACATTCATCGGATGAAATCCATCTACATCTTTTCTATAATCTATCGTTCTAAATGCCTCATTTATATCTAAATGTTGTGGTAATGGACTTTGTAATAAAATTCCATTTACAGTTTTATCATCATTTAGTTTTTTTATTAAATCTAGTAATTCCTTTTGTGAAATATTGCTATCTAAAAAAAATTCTTCATATTCCACTCCTACTTCATTACATGCCCTACTTTTATTTCTTACATATACTCTAGAAGCTGTATTATCTCCTACCATTATTACAGTAAGTTTTGGAATAATTCCTCTTTTTTTCAAATTTTGAACTTCATTCTTAAGTTTTTCTCTTGTTTTTCTTGCTACTTCTTTTCCATCTATAATAATTGCCATATTTTAACACATTCCTTTCAAAAAATCATGAACACATATATTTTTCACTATTAAAAATATTCATCTATTTTAATATTGTCTGCCCCATATTACCATTTTATCTGCTTTTTTTCCACAACATACACATGTATCACTAATATGTTCTTGTTCAAAAGGTATACACCTTGATGTAGCATATGTAAGTTCTTTTATTTTTGCTTCACATTCACTGCTTCCACACCACATAGCTTTTATAAAACCTTGTTCTTTACTCATAATTTCTTGGAATTCGTCTAAATTATGTGCAACCATTGTTTTGTCTTCCATTCTTTTCTTACATGTATTAAACATGTTTATATGTATTTTATCTAATAATTCTTTTATTTTATTTTCTAGTTCGTTTAAACTTACTGTAATTTTCTCAGAAGTATCTCTTCTTACTATAATACACTCACCATTTTCAATATCTCTTGGACCAATTTCAATTCTTATAGGAACACCCTTCATCTCCCAATAATTAAACTTATACCCTGGAGATACCTGTTCTCTTAAATCTATTTCCATTCTATATTTATCTTTTAACATATTATATAATTCTTGTGCCTTTTCTTTAACATTTTCTTTATGAATTGCAATCGGAACTATAACTGCTTGAATTGGAGCAACTTTTGGAGGTAATTTTAATCCTCTATTATCACCATGTGCCATTATTATAGCTCCTATTAATCTTGTTGAAATTCCCCATGATGTTTGATAAGGATATTCCTTTTTTCCTTCTCTATTTTGATAAGTAACATCAAATGCTTTTGTAAAATTTTGTCCAAAATAATGTGAAGTACCTGATTGTAAAGCCTTTCCATCATATGTCATAACTTCTATAGTATATGTTTCATCAGCTCCTGCAAATTTTTCTGTTTCTGTTTTTCTTCCTCTTATTACAGGCATAGCTAAGAAATTTTCAGCAACATCCACATAAATATCAAACATTTTTAATGTTCTTTCTCTCGCTTCTTGCTCTGTTTCATGTATAGTGTGACCTTCTTGCCATAAGAATTCTCTTGAACGCAAAAAAGGTCTTGTTTCTTTTTCCCATCTTAATACACTACACCATTGATTATACACAAATGGTAGATCTCTCCATGAATTCAACCATTTAGCATACATTGTTGTAAATATTGTCTCAGATGTAGGCCTAATACACAATTTTTCCTCCAATTTTTCTCCACCTGCTTCTGTAACCCAAGCAACTTCAGGTGCAAATCCCTCTACATGGTCCTTTTCTTTTTCTAGTAAACTCTCAGGTATTAATACTGGAAAATACGTATTTTTTACACCTGTTTTCTTAAATAATTTATCTGCATAATTTTGTATATTTTCCCATATTGCATATCCATATGGTCTTATTGCAATACATCCTTTTGTATCTGTATAATCTGCTAATTCAGCTTTTATTACAATATCTGTATACCATCTAGCAAAATCCTCATCTATATTTGTAATTTCTTTTACAAAATCATTTTCTTTCATACTAAATTACATTCCTTTCTTAAAACTTAAATTAATTGATATTTAATTTTTATTATAGCCATATTATACACTACTTTAGGCAAAAATGGAATAGTAAAATAAATTATTTTATACTTCATTAACGTAAAATTTACAGGACAAATCGAAAAACTATATATTAATCATCAATATTTAATCCATCTGCAACTTTGTATTCAATATCTTCCATAAATGGAAACATTTCTTTAACTCTCTTCAATGTTATAACAGACATTCTCGGCTGTGGATTTTTTGAACTATATGAAAGTAATTTCTGAGTATAACAATTTTTTGCCGTTTTAAATAAAATATATCTATTTTTTACATAAGTAAAATATATTTCATATCCATCATCTAAGTCTTCCCACATCATTTCAAAAGTATATTTTTTGTCCAATATAAACTCCTCCTTACTTAATCATTTCTGAAAAATCATCTTCTGATATAATCGCTACACCTAAACTTTGAGCTTTTGTCAACTTACTTCCAGCGTCTTCTCCTGCTAACACATAATCAGTTTTTTTGGAAACAGAACTAGATGTTTTACCACCAAATTTTTCAATTAATTCTTCTGCCTCTTTTCTTGTATATTTTTCTAAACTTCCTGTTAATACAAAAGACTTTCCTTCAAATCTATTATCAATATTTTCCTCTTCAATCGCATTAGTATTAACACCAGCTTGTTTTAATTTTTCAATTAAATCTTTTGTTTGGTCTTGTGAAAAAAAATTAACAATACTATCTGCCATTACTTCTCCAATATCATTCATCTGTTTTAAATCATCAAATTTTGCATTTGATAAATTATCCAAATTTTTATATTTTTTTGCTAGCATCTTTGAGGCCTTTGCACCAACATGTCTAATTCCAAATGCAGTAATTAATCTATATAAATCATTTTGTTTACTAGCTTCTATACTATCTACTAAATTTTGGGCAAATTTTTTTCCATTTTTCTTAAGTAAAGAAATATCTTCAAATTTTAATGTATATATATCTGCAATATTTTTAATTAGATTTCTGTCTAATAATTGTGCAATAATATTTTCCCCTAATCCATCTATATTCATAGCTTCTCTAGATACAAAATGCACCAAATTTCTATACAGTTTCGCCGGACATTCAATCCCAGTGCAACGAACAGCAGATTCTCCTTCTTCTCTTATTGCATCTGCCCCACATACAGGACATTTATTTGGCATTTTAAAATCTTTTTCTTTTCCTGTCCTTTTATCTTTTACAACTCTCACAATCTCTGGTATTACATCTCCTGCTTTTTGTATAATTACTGTATCACCTATTTTTAGCTCTTTTTCCTTTATAAAATCTTCATTATGAAGAGTCGTTTTTGAGATATTAGAACCAGCCAAATTTACAGGTTCCAATATTGCCATTGGAGTAATAACCCCTGTTCTGCCAACCTGACATATTATATCTTTTAAAATAGTTTCTTTTTGCTCAGGTGGATATTTATATGCTATAGCCCATCTTGGAACTTTTACTGTAGACCCTAAGATTTCTCTAAACTTTAGATTATCTATTTTTATAACTGCTCCATCAATACCAAAAGATAAATTATTCCTCATGTCTGATATCTTTTTTATAGCCTGTTTCACCTCATTTATATCTTTACAATATATACAAACTGGATTTACATTAAAGCCTATGTCTGCTAAATATTTAAGTGATTCATAATGTGATGTAAATTCCATTCCTTCTACTTTTTGAACATTAAAAATATAAATATCTAAAGGTCTTTTTGCAGTTATTTTGCTATCTAGCTGTCTAAGTGATCCCGCTGCTGCATTTCTAGCATTTGCAAATAATGGTTCCTCATTTTCTTCCCTTTCTCTATTCAATTTTTCAAACTCATTTTTAGAAATAAAAACTTCTCCACGTACAGTTATATTTATTTTATCCTTTATTTCATGCGGTATTGTTCTTACTGTTTTTAAATTTTCAGTAACATCTTCGCCAACTAACCCATTTCCTCTTGTTGCACCTCTTACCAATTTTCCATCTATATATTCTAATGAAGCAGAAAGTCCATCTATTTTAGTTTCAACCACATAATTAACCTCATTTATTCCACTTTCTTTTGCTTTTTGCTTCATTCTAATATCAAATTCTTCAACTTCTTCTATAGTAAATACATCCTGTAAACTTTGCAGAGGAACTTCATGTGTTACTTTTTTAAATCCTTCTTTTACATGACCACCAACCTTTTGAGTTAAAGAATCTTGTGATACAAATTCAGGGTTTTCTTTTTCTAAATTTCTTAATTCTAACATAAGCATATCATATTCAAAGTCAGAAATTACAGGTGAATCTTCATCATAATATTTATTTGCATAATATTCTGTTTTCTTTCTTAATTCTTCAATCCTAGCTTTAATTTGTTTCTTATTCATTTGCCACACCTCTATTTTAATTTTCTTTCCATATTATATACGAATATAAAAAAAAAATAAAGAAATTATTTAAAATTCCCTTATTTTTATCTACACAATATTACCCATCATTAATAATTAATCTTGTCTTGCTAATATTATAAGTCTCCTATCATTACTTGCATCTGTACAAGTTGATAATGTAAGTTCTGCTTTTCCATCTGTTTCTCTTTGATAAAATGATGTATCTTGATCACTTGTTTCAAATTTATTATATATTGTATATGTTAAACTTACTCCTCTATAATCTTTTACATAGATTTTATCTCCAACTTTTAGTTTTTTGTTATTTGAGAAAAATACTCCATTACGATAGTTGTGACCTATAACTACTGTATTTCCCGGTTGATTTATTGTTTCTCCACCTGGTGGATATAGAACTGCTACTGAAGTTTCAATTGATGATCTACTAACTTCGTCAATTATTGGATATGAAAAATTAATTGCTGGAATTTCCATTGTTCCAACTGTTGCATATCCTTTGTAATTTCCTTTTTTAGCTGTAGAAGTACCTGTTGAAGTTGGTGGAGTTGCAACTTGATTTAAAATATCATCATCTGTAACATTACTTGATACAGTATTGTCATTACCTTCTGTTTCACCTGATACATCTCCATTAAAATTATCTACAAATTCAGAAGCTTCTTTTGAGATTTGATATTTTTTATAATAATTATATCCTAAAAAACCTAACAATCCCAAAATAGCTATAATTACTATTGCTAATAGAACTGTTAACAATTTACTATATTTACTTTCAAACATATCTCATACCTCCATCTCATATTAAACTACTATAATAATTATACCACAATAACACATTATTTTCAATCCTAATATTTAAGAATTTATACTATCTTGTCTCCTAATTTTTTTCCTCCTATTATATGAAAATGAAGGTGTGGCACTTCTTGTCCACCATTTATTCCACAGTTAGAGATAACTCTATATCCTTCATCTGCAAATCCTTGTTCTTTTGCTATATCTCTAATTACAGCAAATATTTTTCCTATTAGATCTTCATCCTTGTTTTCTATTTCATTTATAGATTTTATATGTTTTTTTGGTATCACCAAAATGTGTATTGGTGCTGCTGGGTTTATATCTTTAAAAGCTAATATTTCATCATTTTCAAATACTTTATTTGATGGAATTTTACCATCTACTATTTTACAAAAAACGCAATCTTCCATTTCTATTTATACTCCTTCCTAAGAACAAAAGCGAACTTTTTATATTTCTTTATTCATAACATTTTAAAATCGCTGTCTTTAGCCTAATTTATTAAATAAATTTTATTCTTTTACTAAAACTGCCTTTATTCTTCTAATTCCTGATGAACTTGATTCTTCTTTTTTTATTTTAAACCTTCCCATATCTCCAGTATGTGTTACATGAGGACCTCCACAAATTTCCTTGCTGAAATCTCCAATAGTATACACTTTCACTCTATCTCCATATTTATCTGTAAATAAACCTATAGCTCCTGATTTTTTTGCATCTTCATAACTCATTTCTTCACATGTTACTGGTAAATCTCTTTTAATTTGTTCATTTACCAAATTCTCTACTTTTTCTATTTCTTCTTTAGTCATTTTTTTTTGATTTGTACAATCAAAACGCAATCTTTATTCTGTAATATTTGATCCACTCTGCTTTACATGTTCTCCTAATACAGTTCTTAATGCTTGATGTAACAAATGTGTTGCAGTATGATATGCTATTGTTTTTTCATTTTGATCTGCTAATCCTCCTTTAAATTTCTGTTCTGATCCAACTCTTGATTTTTCTTGATGCTCTTTAAATAGTTTATCAAATTCATTTAAGTCTACTTCCATATTATTTTCTTTTGCAAGTTCTTTCGTAACTTCTGGTGGAAAACCATATGTATCATATAAACGAAATACAACTTTTCCATCAATCCTATTTTTTCCTTGTTCTTGTACTTTTTTTATTTCTTTTATAAATTCCCTTTCACCATGAGATAAAGTTTTAACAAATTTGTCCTTTTCTTCTATTATTACATTTTTAATTATTTCCTTATTATCCTCTAATACTGGATACATTTCTTTTAAATTTTCTATATTTAATTCTATTAAATCAGATAATTTTGTAAGTTCTATTTCAAGTTTATTTAAATGTCTAATCATTCTGCGAATTAATCTTCTTAATATATAACCTCTGTCAACATTACTTGGTCTACCACCATCTGAAATAATCATTATACTTGCACGCAAATGTTCAGCAACAATTCTTCTACTTTGTATATCATCTGTTTTTTGTAACTCTTCCAACTTTTTCATGATAGGATAAAATAATTCTGTATCAAAAGGTGTCTCTTTTCCTTGTAATAACATTGTCATTCTTTCTAAACCTAGACCTGTATCTACATTTTTTTGTTCTAACTTAGTATATCTGCCATCTGCATGTTTATAATATTCCATAAAAACATTATTCCATATTTCAACATATTTTCCACAATCACATGATGGCTCACAATTTTCTGAACATTTTGGTTTTCCTGTATCATAAAACATTTCTGTATCAGGTCCACATGGACCTTCTTCTCCTGCAATCCACCAATTATCATCTTTTCCATAAAAATAAATATGTCCATCTAAAATACCTGCTTTTTTCCAACATTCACTTGAAATCTCGTCTTTTGGACAATCTTCATCACCTTTAAAACATGTTACATATAATTTTTCTACAGGTATATTCAACTCTTTAGTTAAAAATTCAAAACTCATTTTTATTGACTCTTCTTTAAAATAATCTCCTAATGACCAATTTCCAAGCATCTCAAAATATGTTAAATGTCTATTATCTCCTACTTCGTCAATATCTACTGTTCTTAAACATTTTTGATAATCTGTTAATCTTGTTCCTGCAGGATGTTTTTCTCCTAATAAGTAAGGAACTAATGGTTGCATACCTGCTGTTGTGAATAATACTGATGGGTCATTTTCAGGAATTAATGGTGCAGATGGTATAATAGCATGTCCATGTTCTTTAAAAAAATTTAAGTATTTGTTTCTTATTTCTATTGCTTTCATTTTTTTCTCCTTCCATATTATCTTCAATTTGCAATATTTTCATATAGTGGAACTATAAAGTTAAAACTACTATCCACTGTATTAGAAATTTTATAAATTTCTAGCATCTGTTTAGCTTCTGACTCAGGTGCTAATAAATTTTGCATATATTGGTTGGTATATAATTTTCCATCTTTTTTTACTACATCAAATTTTTGTAAATATAATGTATCTTGTCCTTTATTTATATACCCATTTTTTACAAATTCTACTCCACCTATAAGCGCTTTTTCTAATGTATCCCATTCTTGTGTATATGCATATTTAGCAGAATTTTCTATTATCTCTTTACTAGAGTTTCCTGTTGCATTTATATTAAAAGGATTATATACAATTTTGCCATTATACTCATAACCCTTAGATAAAACTGTTCCGCTTCTTCCTTGCTCTTGTATTAATCTTGAAGCTATAAAATATGGATCTAAATTTGCCTTTTTACCTGCTTCTATTAAAGCATTAGCAATACTTTCGCCATCTAAAAACGTCTCTTTTGTTATTTCTTTTATACCTTCAATTGTTTGAGCATTTTCCACATATTGTAATTGTAAAAACTGAAACACATTTTCTTCATTTAGTATATTTCTTGGATCCATTTGATGTTCTATAGCTTTATTAGAAGCACATAACCAAGTTCCATTATCAAATCTTTTGTCTATATCTATTTCACATTTCCAATCTTCAGGATATTTAGGCGAATCTGGAATTAAGTTAAGTGGAGTATCTCTATTATCTGAATGTCCTTCATTTTGAATAACGTCATTCCATTCTAATCTTGTATAAAAAAGTATAAAATTCCAATTTTCATGTTTTTCTTTTAACTCATCTATTAATTCCTTATATCCTGGATATTTACTTTCGTTTAAGTTTTTTCCATTATATTCAACATATTTTTGTTTTTCTTCTTCTTTCCTATATATTATTACTATAACACACAAAAGTATAAGAATTAATATTGAAATACATACTACTTTTACAATTTTATTATTATTTTTTACAAATTCTATTATTTTATTATAATTTATCTTTTTCATATGATTATTATAGCAATAGATTATTAAGAAGTCAATTATGTCCTGTACTAATTAGAATTATATAAAGCCTTAATATCCCAAACAGTTCCATCTTTAGTATCATTTAATATTATTCCTTTTTCAGCAAGTTCAGATCTTATATTATCTGCAGTTTCATAATCTTTATTCTTTTTTGCCTCTGTTCTTTTATAAATTTGTTCTTCTATATATTTTTCATCAATATTCAATTTTTTCAAATATTTTTCTTTCATTTTTAGTATAAATTCATTTGGATCTTGTTCAAATAATCCTAAAATTTTGTAGACACTTTTTATATCTTTTAATTCCTTATCTAATGTATTTGCTATTATTTGCTTATTTGTTTTTCCTGCAGTCTTTATCAAATTATTTGCATATTTAAAAAATACATGTAAATTTGAAAGTACCACAGCGGAATTAAAATCGTCATCCATAGCATCAATAAATTTTGTTATAATATTGTTTGGAATCTCATCTTTTAATATTTCTGCAGTTCCATCTCCATTATATTTTTTTGTAAATTCTTGTATATCTCTTATTGTGCTATAAAAATAATACATATGTCCATCTGCAATTTGAAAATCACTATCATGAATATCTATATCTGATGAATAATGTTTAGACAACATTACATATTTAATAACCTCATAATTATAACTGTTTAAAGCTTCTCTTATTGACAAAGAATTTCCAAGAGATTTACTCATTTTTTCACCATTTATTTTTATAAGTCCACAATGTGACCAATATTTTGCAAAAGGTTTATCTGTTAAAGATTCACTTTGAGCTAATTCGTTCTCATGATGTGGAAATAATAAATCTCTGCCTCCACCGTGTATATCAATAGTTTCTCCAAGGGTATTTAATATCATAACTGAACACTCTATATGCCAACCTGGTCTACCTTTACCCCAAGGTGATTCCCAATATATTTCTCCTGGTTTTGCAGATTTCCATAGTGCAAAATCTACAGGATCTTTTTTTCCTTCTTCTAGTTCTATACGAACTCCATTCCTTAATTCTTCTACTTTTCTATGAGACAATTTACCATAGTCTTTAAAACTTTTTACAGAAAAATATACATCTCCCTTTTCTGTTGAATACGCATGTCCTTTTTTTATAAGTTCATCAACGAATTTTATAATTTGTGGAATATATTCTGATGCTTTTGTCTTTATATCTGCCTCTGTAACATGTAAATCTTTCATATCTTTTTCAGTCTCAATTATTTGTTCCTTTGAAAATTCTAATGCATTTTTACCTAATTGATTAGCTTTATTAATAATTTTATCATCTACATCAGTATAATTACGTACATATGTTACATTATATCCCCTATATCTTAAATAGTCTGTTATCATTGCATATACAATTGCCTGTCTTGCATGACCAATATGACTCAAATCATATACTGTTACACCACAAGCATATATTTTAACTTCTCCCTTTTTTAAAGGTACGAATTCTTCTTTTTTTCCACTCATAGAATTTGTAATTTTCATATTAAAATTCATTCCTTCCTATATAATAATCAAAATCTGCATTTATATTAAACTATCAAATTTTTAAATCTTTATTTTAATGCTCGAATTATATCATAAAAAACATGTATTTTCAAGTGAAAGCAATTTAAATTATAGTTTCTAATTGTATATTTATAAATTATAATTTAGAATATTTTAATTTTACCTTGATAATTTTTTACTAAAATTGTTTCTAAATCGTATTAATTTATATATTAAAATTTTGTTATAAAACATAATCACTATATAATATTCGTAAGTTTGTAAGAAAATTACTTATTTTTTAATTCATCATGCATTTTCTATTTGGCTTTCCATTAATTTGTTCTGTGCCCACTCTTTTTAAAAATATTATATGTAAATTGCTATTAATTTTTATTGAAAGTATAGTAAATTTTTTGTACTTTTAATTAAAATTACTCCCTAAAAGTTCTAAAACTACTTATTTTAAATAATTTTAGAATTTTGTGGGAGTAATTTTTGGAGCGTTTAGGGAGTGTATTTGCGAAAGAATTGCATAATTTGCAAAGTGTTCCTACCACAATCTACTCAAAAAAATATTGGATTAATCAGCTGTTTATTTCTTAATTTAAAATCTATAATATAAAATGATAATATACTTTCTAAGTTTTTACTGCCACGTCAATATAGGATAGCCATTGTTTATATTATTTGTATCTTCTTTCCATATGTTTTCACTATTTTGATTTAATAAATCTAAAAACTCTCTGCTTTTCATTTGTTCTCCTGTTTTTGCCATTTCAGTATCATCTCCAAGGTTTTCATCTATATTTGCTGCTCCAATGCCTGGGGTTTCGTCTATCTTTTTATAATACAAATTGCTTATTGCTTCGCTAATGTTTTTTCCCAATATCATTCCTTTTTCAGTCGTTGTTCCTCCATTTTCTATAATATTTTCTGCAGTACTATAGCAATTATTCATAATTGTAGTATTACCAACTGTTCCGGCAATTCCCCCTATACGTAAACGATCTCTTGCCTTTCCTATTATATCTCCTGTATTATAACAATTTTCAATTCTTCCCTCAATATTTCCACATATTCCGCCAATATACAAAGGTCCACTATCACATACACCTTCTATAGTTCCTCTGTTATAACAGTTTCGAACTTCTGACGAACTAGATTTACCAGTACATATTCCTCCTATACTTGTCTCTGGAGATTGCGTTATTTTACAAAAAATATTCGCATCATTTCCACAATTGTTGATATTTCCACTACTCCAACAAGTTATTCCCCCTGCGGTGCCTTGGAAAGATTCATCTTTAATATTTCCTGATACTATACAGTTATTTATATTTCCAGTTGAAAAATTTTGTGCACAAACTCCCGCTAGCCTTCCATTGTCTGTATTCAAATATAAATTTACATTTAATAGCTTTAGGTTACATATAGTTCCATAATTATTAGCAAATAGTCCTCTTTTTTCAAATTCTATACCTTTGCCTCGATTACTTACATTAATATATAAATTATAAATTGTATTTCCTTTTCCATCAAAAGTTCCTAATAAATTTTTTTCTTTATTATCTTCTGTAGTAATTCCAATTGTTTTAAAGCCCTCTCCAGAAGTTAACATTGTTTTCAATTCTCCATCATATCCATAAGTTTTATAATCAGTTCGATAGGCATCTACATAGGATTTAGTTGAATTGAAATCCAAACTTAATCCTAAATTTACATATTTTCCTTCATAATTATTTCCATTTGTAACGTCATGCGCAAAAAAAACCAAATCTTCTATACTGTTTATAGTATAAGGGTCGTCATCTGTTCCAGTACCTTCTAATACTCCTGGATTTTCATCTGTTACCTGCTCTACTGTTATACCTGTTGAATATTCATTTATTGCATCTTCCATGTCTCCTAACTTCTCTTTTTCTTCTTTCTCTGCTTTTTCTGTTTGTTCTTCTGCTTCAACTGCTCTTTGTAAGATTCCATTATCTCCACTTAATGCAACTATTGTTACTCCTGATAGTATTAACAAAACAATCACTGTAATTACTAATGCTATCAATGTTATTCCATTACCTTCTCTTACATTTTTCATTTTTTCTTTCTCCTCTCTCGTTTTTTGATACTATATTGCAATACACTTTAAATCATAATGTTCTTAGTTTTTACATTTTGCTTTTGTTTTAGTATTTTTATAATATCTATTTATATTTTTTTATTAAGTATAAAACTTAATAAAAATTTAAAATTGCTACATCTATTGTGTGCGTAAGTCTATATTCTTTTTCCCTTTCGGCTTTTGTGTGAATTTTTTTATTTTTCTATTGCATATTTTTCACTCATATGGTATATTTGAGGTATAATATTTTTTCATTAAGTTTTATACTTAATGAAATTTGGATTTTTTATTAATTCGCAAGTAATTTAAGCAAATTATTAAAATTCAAGAATTTTTTCGTTAGTTTAAAACCATTGAGAGAGTAAGAGCAAAAAAATATAAAAAAACTTAACGACATGAAG
>CALXJY010000029.1 GCA_944388755.1 uncultured Clostridia bacterium
ATTAAATTTTTAATTTGTTAGACATTTTGTTAGACAGGCAAAAAAATAACAACTCTCAATTTCTTGAAAGTCGCTATTTTACTTGGCTGGGCTGGCTAGATTCGAACTAGCGCATGCCAGAGTCAAAGTCTGGTGCCTTACCGCTTGGCTACAGCCCAATATAATAAGTATTTAAATGGGGTGGAAGATGGGACTCGAACCCACGGTCTCCAGTGCCACAAACTGGCGCGTTAACCAACTACGCTACATCCACCATGGCTACGTGCTTGATTGCTTGGCACTATTCTATTTTACAACATTAATACCAATTTTGTCAACTAATTTTTGAATTTTTTTAATTTTAATTAAAATTTAAGGAACATTTATTATCAATTTATAATATATAATCCATAATTTAAAAGTTTTCTTTCTAAACTGTAATTGTGGCACAACAAATAATCTGCAAATACGATTATTTTAATTATGCCACTATACAATCATTTTAAGCCCTTGGATGTGCTTTTTGATAAATATCTTTTAAACCACTATCCTGAAATTGCATATAAACCTGTGTAGAAGAAATATCAGAATGACCTAACATTGTCTGAATTGCCTTTAAATCTGCTCCATTTTGTAATAAATGTGTTGCAAAAGAATGTCTTAAGACATGTGGTGTAATATCTTTTTCAATATGTGCTTGTTCCTTATAATATTTTATAATCTTCCAAAAGCCTTGCCTTGTAAGTCTTTTCCCATTAATATTAACAAATAATGCTTGTTCTTTATCATTTTTTATTAAAATATTTCTTGAATGGTCCAAATATTCTTTTAATGCTTTTTCACACATTTTTCCTAATGGTATATCTCTTGATTTGCTTTCACCTTTACATGTAACATAACCTTCATCTAAATGAATATCATCTATATTTAATGATATTATTTCTGTAACTCTCATACCTGTAGCATATGCAAATTCTAACATTGCTTTATCTCTTATACCTTTTAAGTCTGCATCTTTAGGCTGTTCTAATAATAGCTCTACTTCTTGAGAAGTTAATACACTTGGAACTCTTTTCTCAATTTTAGGAGACTGTATTTTAGCCGTAGGATCTTCCTTTACTTTTCCTTTTCTAACTAAAAATTGATAAAAAGAACGTATAGAAGCAATACTTCTAGATATAGTTGATGGCTTTTTTCCCATTTCTGTTAATTCTGAAACATAATTTTTAACATGTTCCTCATGTACATGTGTATAACGTATTTTATTTTCATTTATATATTCTTCAAATTGTACTAAATCTCTTCTATATGACTGTAATGTATTATTTGATAATTTTTTTTCTGTTTCAATAAATTTCAAAAAAAGTTTTATTTGTCTTTCCATGTTCTATCATACCCCTCAAATCTAATTTTATTTACATAAACTATATATGTTATATCAAACTATTAAAAAAAAGTAAATAGATTTTTCCAATTTTTTTTAAATTTTTCGTTTTAGCTATGCTTATTAAAATTTCTTACTGAACTGTAACTTTTTGTACATACGTTAAGAATTTTTCTTATAAAAGTCTAATTTAAGACTCTTTAATAAAAGTTTATAGATTTTCATTTATAAATTCTATGCCCTTTAAATAGTAACAATCTTTAGTATTGAAGTTTTCTTATAAAATATTAATTTTTACTACATTCTATTTTCTATCTTTAAAAATATTGTATCATCAGAGTAAGCAATTTAGTAGAAATAAATACTTCGATCAAAGATGAAATAACTAATCCAATTAACATAATTATAGAAAATATTGTATGCCTAGCAAAAGCAATTTTTATAGTTTCTTTTCTTCTATCTTTTATTATAGATTTATAAAATTTAAAACCACTAACAGCTAATCCCATTAAAGCAGGTATTAACAATAGATTTTGTAACACTAAAATTATTAATATAAAGAAAAAGCCTTTAGTAAATCCCATAAATGAAATTATAGATGCTATTGTATAACCTAAGCAGAAACCCCTATATATAACTAGTCCAAATACAACAGGAATTCCTACAACTGTAGTTCCAAAAAACCATATCATCAAAGTTAATAAAACTTTGTCGAAAATACTAGATTTTAATATATCAAATTCATTTATATCAGATATATTTTTCAAATTCTGAACAAAATCATTTAAATAAGTATGAACTTGAGAAATTTGTTCTTCCTTCATCTGATTAATAAAAAAAACTCCAAAAAATAATCCAACTATAAAAAATATCATAACCACTAAATATTCTTTATAGTTTTGTACAACATGTCTTTTTAATAAATCAACAATTTTATTTGTTTTTTTCTTATCCATAAAAAAAGCCCCTTACATTAACATTATTCTTAAATAATGTGTATTCATTTTGGGCTTTTTTATGACTATGTTTTTCCACAAATATCAAATTCTACAATATTAAAAAATTATTCTATTTTTCCGTAATTACCTCCACCGCCTGCATGTACAACACAATTTCCAGTTCTTGCATCTTCTATCTTATCTGCTACTTTTGAACCAACCACAGCCTCAATATCATCTTTTGATAAAAGGTGTAAAATATTCATCTCTGTACCAAATGTATTTAGTAATTTATCTATTGTTTTTCCTCCTACACCTGGAACAAATCCCAATGGTACTTGATATATATATTTAGGTCTGTTTTTAGGACTTTTGCTATTTGGTTTATCTTTAATTAATTCTATTCTATCAAAAACACCAAATGTTACTTTATCACTTCCACAATTTGGACAAACACTTACTGGATTTTTAGTATCTATTACGCTGTTACAATTGTCACAATATGTTCTATGGTATTTACCAAGTTTAGGATCCAAACCATAATTAGTAAGAACTTTTCTCCCATCTTCACCTTTTAGTGCTTTTACAACTTCCTTAAAACTTATATCTTCAACTAACATTTTGTTATATTCTCTAGCAATTTTAGGTAAAGAATGAGCATCTGAATTTGTTACAAATGTTTTATTCTCTAATTCTGAAATCATATCTGCTAAGTATGTATCTGAACTTAGTCCTAATTCTACTGCAAAAACCTTATCATATTTTTCTTTAAAAATATCTTTCATTCTATCTGTACAATTTCCATAATAACTCTTATATGGTGTAAACACATGTGCTGGTATTAAAATTCCATTATATTTCTCCACAATATCTATTAAATCATATCCTGATAAATCTGAACGCTGTGTACTTAAAGTAATATTTTTTATGTGCCTACTCATTTCTTCTGAAAAACTTTTTATATCTTTTAGATATGGGAAAAAACACACATTATGAGCACTACCACATTTTCCATTTCTCCCTTTTTCAGATGTTTCCACTTCACTACCTAATAATATACAAACTTTATCTTTATATATAATTCCCCCATCTTTTAACTCATAAGCTTCACCTTTTTGTAAAAACTTTTCTATATCCTCTATTACATATGGTGATGCACAATCTATTATTCCTACAACCTGTATGCCTTTTCTTGACTCACATTCTTTTGCAATATTAGCAAAATTTAATGACCTTGCAGCAGTAATTTTTATTGGTTTTCCACTCTCTGACCTTCCTATATGCACATGTAAATCTGCAAATATTTCATACATTTTATTTCCTCCTATTTATTATTTTCTATTAATTTTCCTATAACTTTTTTAGTTGTCTCTTCACTAAATAAAGGTCTATTAGGATTACCTTTTTCTAGTTCCTGCATGTTCCTCCTAATCTTAAAAAATTCGTTAGAGTGAACCATACATATTGCATCATCAACTTTTGGCTCATACTCATATATTAATGCTGTTATAAATTGCTTAACATCAATAGTATCTCTGTAGATATTTATTAAATAATTAAATGGTGTTATCTCATTTTCTTCTTTAAAATTAATTTTTTCCATATTTTTTACAAAATCAATAAATTTATATAAATATACATTACCTACGTTTTTTAAATTTCTATATTCCAGCAACACAACAGCCTCATCTGGCTTCATACCTATTCTTTCAGGTCTATCTAAAAGCATTCCGCCAAACTGATCTACAACTTCTAAAACATCACTTTCTTCTTCTCTATGTTCTTGTTTTACATATCTATTTACCCCTTCACAAATTTTACAAAATCTTTCGTCAAATCCTATCTCTGACAAATATTTTGCTCCTTCTTTTGCATATCCTTTTATCTTATCTTTATTATCAGATACTTGTATCTTTTTACAATTTACAAGTAAACTTGCAGTTAATAAAAGATTTGTATCTAATGTTGTATTTATTCCATTTAAGAACATTCGTAATAATTCTGTTTTAAATACTACAGATTTATCAAAAAAAATTCCTTCTTTTTTAGATAGATAATACACTATTTCCATTTTTGAGCCTAAATTTTTTTCATTTAATATATAATCTGCAAATGTTTCCATTACTTACCTCCAATTTACTTTTTATACTAAAACATTGTTTATTTTTACATTTTAAATATGTAAGCATAACTATAAATCTAAAATTGCATTTCTTGCTAATTCGTCACATCTATTATTATATTTATTATCACTATGTCCTTTTACCTTAACAAATTGTATTTTATGTATTTGGGTCATTTTATATAATTCTTCCCATAATTCTTTATTTTTAACCGGTTCTTTGCTAGATGTAATCCAATTATTTTTTTTCCAATTATATATCCAACCATTTATAAAACCATTTACTAAATATGCACTGTCACTATATAAAGTAACTTCACATGGATATTTTAATAACTTTAATGCTTCTAATGCTGCAGTAAGCTCCATTATATTATTTGTTGTTTCCTTTTTGCTCCCATATATTTCCTTTTTTATATCATTAAACATCAAAATTGCACCCCAACCACCAGGTCCTGGGTTTCCTGAACACGCTCCATCTGTATATATTGTCACTTTATCCATAATACATTTAATTCCTTTCACATCTTATAAATTGTTTTTTTTCTTCAAATATGTTATTATTATAACAATAAAAATTAAAGAAAACAATATATTTTAAACCATAAAATTACAAATTTATTTAAATAATTATAAAAATTTATTATATAAATATAATTTTAAAGTGTTTTATGTCTATTTATTAGTTTTACACTAATGAATTTAGCATAATTATTGATATTAAGAAAAATTATTTAATTTTCATATATCTAAAATTATTTTAAGGAGGATTTTCATAAATATGAGTAAAATATTAGGTATTATAGCAGAATATAATCCATTTCATAATGGACATAAATATCATTTAGAAGAAAATAAAAAAAAATCTAATTCTGATTATGTAGTTGCAGTAATTACTGGAAACTATACTCAAAGAGGCTCATGTTCAATTATAAACAAATGGCAAAAAGCAAAAATGGCTAAAGAAAACGGCATAGATTTAATTATTGAACTTCCTGTTATTTATTCAATTTCAAGTGCAGAAAATTTTGCATATGGAGCAATCAAAATTCTAGATTCTATAAATGTTTCCAATCTTTCTTTTGGTGCTGAATGTGAAAGCTTAGAAACATTAAGCAAGATTGCAAACATATTATATAATGAGCCATCAGAATATAAATCTTATCTATCTACTGAACTATCAGCTGGACTTTCTTTTCCTAAAGCTCGTTCAAATGCTTTAAATAGATACATGAATTCAGATATAACAAAAATTATAAATTCCCCAAATAATATTTTAGGAATAGAATATTTAAAAGCTTTAAAAAGAATAAATAGCAAAATTGAACCATTTATTGTTACAAGGCAAGAAACTAACCATAATGATAAAAATATAAAAGAAAACTTTGCTAGTAGCTCCTCTATTAGGAATTATATAAATACTAATACAAATTATGATTTACTAAAATCTGTAATGCCTATAAATTCTTTTAATATATTAATAGAAAATATAAATAATGGAACATTTGTAAACAATATTTATAGTTTTGAAAAAGAAATTATGTATGTACTAAGGAAAATGGACATACAAGAAATTAAAGATTTGCCTGATGTTAGTGAAGGCTTGGAAAATGGAATCAAGAAAGCTGCTAATTCATGTAATAATTTAACAGATTTTCTGAGTAAAATTAAATCAAAACGCTTTACTCTTACAAGAATACAAAGAATTTTACTATATAGTTTACTTGACATTACTAAAACTGATATGCAACTTTCTAAAAATATAATTCCATATGTTCATATATTAGATTTTAATTCCAAAGGAAAAGAATTAATTTCAGAAATAAAAAAATCTAATCCCAATATAATAACTTCTGTAAAAAAGTTTAAAGAAAATTGCAAAGATCATAATTTAGTACATATATTAGAAAAAGATATTTTAGCAACAAATATATATACTTTGGGTTATAAAAAAAATTCATTTGGTAATTTAGACTACACATCACATTACAAATAATAAAATACATAAAAATTGCAATAAACTTCCTAGTAAAATAAATAAGTGAAATATAGAATGCATCCATTTATATTTTTTTCCTAATCCATATAAAAGTGCACCTATTGAATATGTTATACCTCCTGCAACTAATAATATTAAACCAACTTTTCCTAATAATTTTGGTAATAAATTTGCTGTAAAAACAATACACCATCCCATACCTAAATAACATATCATTGAAAACGTTTTAAATTTTTTTATATCTATGGAATTTAGAACAATTCCAATAATGGCCATAAACCATATTACACCAAAAATTCCCCAACCTAAAGCTGAATTATATTCTCTAAATGTAACTAAGCAAAAAGGTGTATATGATCCTGCAATTAATAAGAAAATAGAACAATGATCTAAAACCTGAAATACTCTTTTTGAAAACATTTCAGGTTTTAATCCATGGTATATACTAGACATCGTATATAACAAAATCATTGTGGCACCATATATTGAACCACTGACAACTCCATATGGATTATTATTTACTACTGCAAATACTATACACAATGTTGTTGCTACCACCCCTAATACAGCTCCAACTATATGTGATGTCATATTAAATATCTCTTCTCCTTTTGTATATTTAGGCAATATTCTATCCTTTAAGCATGTTCTTTTCATAAATTCTCCTTTCTGCACTACTTTTTCTTTATAAGTAATCTTATAATTAGAATAATTTAATACTTTCTAGGAAAATCCTAGAAAGTATTAAATTGTTAATTATTTTGTACCCATTTAATTAAATTTAAATTAGCAGGTTCTAGAATCATCTCATGTTTTGGCATAATTCTAAATGTATAGCCATAATTTCCTCCTGTCTTTAACTCTATTTTTGTCTCATATTCATAAATCTTACTTTCTTCATCATTATCTTTAGATAGTGTCATTGGTAAAATAGAAATATCTTCTACCACACCATTTTCTAATATTCTTCCATAATAACATTCTACTTCTACATGTTCAGGATCAAGGTTTGCAAGTTCTACTTGACATCTAACCTCTATGCAATTTCCCGCATCTATAGTTATATTATCTAAATTATTTGCCTGTGTAATTTTTACATCTTTCCAACTGTTATATAAATCTTTTTTCCAAGAATTAAATGCTGTTACTTCACTTAAATCTTCATAATATTTATTGTGAAGGTTACAAAGTGGAATATAATATTTTGATGTATAATCAGTAAGCATTCTTGATGTACTATAATTTCCTCCCGTTGAGATTATTGATTCCTTCATAATCTGTAACCATTCTTTAGATATTCCATTTTTATCTTTATTATAATATATTGGTATAATTTTACTTTCTAGTGTTTCATATATATTTTGACTGTCTGTTACATCTTGAGCCTCATATGATTCATAGTCTCCATTAAATCCTATTCTCCAACCATTTTTCTGATTATATCCTTCTGCCCACCAACCATCTAATACACTAAAATTAATTACACCATTTACAGATGCTTTTTGTCCACTCGTACCTGATGCTTCCATTGGTCTTCTAGGATTATTTAACCATACATCTACACCACTTATTAAATATCTTGACATTGCTATGTTATAATTTTCTAATAAAAATATTTTTCCCTTAAATTGTGGCATCATAGATATATTGTGGATATATTTTATCAAATCTTGACCTTCTTTATCTGCCGGATGTGCTTTTCCTGCAAATACTAATTGAACCGGTCTATTAGCATCATTTAAAATTTGAGTAATCCTCTCTAAGTCTTTAAAAATTAATGTTGCTCTTTTATATGTTGCAAACCTTCTTGCAAAACCTATAGTTAACACATTTGGATCTAATTTTGAAACAATTGAGTGTATATCTTCATAATTATATCCTGCTCTTCTTAATCTTTCTGTTACATTACTTTTTACGATATTTATCATTTTTTCTTTTCTATTTTGATGTGCTTCCCATAATTTTTCATCAGGTATATTTTTTATTTTTTCCCAAGTACTGTTGTATTGAATTTTATCTTGCCAATATGGTACTAAATATTTATTGTACAATGTTTTTAAATTAGGTGCAAGCCATGAACATGTATGTATTCCATTTGTCACATAACCTATTGGTGATTCATTTGCTGCTATCTCTGGCCATACATCTCCAAATAATTCTCTTGAAACTGCTCCATGTAGTTTGCTAACACCATTTTTCTTTCCTGCTATTTTTAATGCTAATATTCCCATATTAAATCCTGGTTCTAAATCTTCACATGGTTTCATTCCTAATTTTAAAAATTCTTCTCTTGTAATTGCTAATCTTGGCCAAAACTCTTTAAAATATTTTTCTACAAGAGATATTGGAAATATGTCATTTCCTGCAGGTACTGGCGTATGTGTTGTAAATACTGTCATAGAAGAAACTATATCTCTTGCAATATCAAAAGATACTTGTTTTTCTTTTATTATGTTTTTTATCAACTCTAAAGTTAAGAATGATGAATGTCCTTCATTCATATGATATACAGTTGGCTTTAATTTTAATTGTCTTGTTAATAAATTAACTCCTCCCATACCTAAGACAATTTCTTGCCTTATACGCATTTCTTGATCTCCACCATAAAGACGTAATGTTACATCCCTATCCTCAGGATTATTCTTCTCTATATCAGAATCCAATAAATATAATTTTACTCTTCCTACATTAACTTGCCATACTTTTAAATATATCCTTCTTTTTGGAAATTTTATATATATGGTCATGTCATCTCCTTCATCAGTCTTCACTGGATGGATTGGCAGGTTATATAAATCTATATCATGATATTCTGTTTCTTGATCTCCAGCTCCATTTATTTTTTGATGAAAATATCCATTTTTATATAATAATCCAACAGCTACTAATGGTATGCCTAAATCACTTGCAGATTTTAGATGATCTCCTGATAATATACCCAATCCTCCTGAATAAATAGGAATAGTCTCATCTAAACCATATTCTGCTGAAAAATATGCAATTAAGTCCTTTTTGTTTTCAGGATATTGATTTGCAAACCACGTATTATTACTATTCATATAATCTTCAAAATTTTCTACACATTTATCATATTCTCTTAAAAATATTATGTCCTTTGTAACTTTTTCTAAGTTTTCTTGTGACACTTCTCTTAAAAATTTAACTGGGTTTTTTCCACAGTTTTCCCATAAGTCTTTATCTATTTTTCTAAATAATTTTAAAAACTCTGTATTCCATGACCACCATAAATTGTTTGCAATAATTGAAAGTTTTTCTATTCTTTTTGGTAATTGTGGATTTACAGTAATTCTATTAAATACATACATTATTTTTCCTCCTTTGTATCTTTTAGCTCTTTTCTTTTAAGTATATGTATATTATCTATTAAATTGTTACTTTTGTCAATGTTATTTTAGATTTTTTTAGAATTAACCATATTCATTTTACCCTTAATTGTACAAATAATTTAAAGTATCTCTTTTGCTTCTCGTCTAAGATAAAAAGGAGGAAGCTCCTCCTTTTTACCATACAAAATTGATAATTCTTTACATACTTCTTACATATTTATAATGTAAAACATAAAATTTTATTTTACATTTATGTTTTACCATTTATCTTAAATAATTTAAAGATTTCTACAATTACAAGTGGTGCTAAAACTAAACCTATTAATTCTAAAATATTTTCTGTAGGTAATAAAGGTATACTAAATATCTCTCTTAAAGCTGGTATTAAAAGAATTATAAACATTAGCATTGCAGAAGCAATAACTGCCCATATTAATTTTGTATTATTCGTAATTTTTGTCTTAAACACAGATTTATTATTATTTCTAACATTAAATACATGAACTAATTCTGATAATGCAAGTGTAACAAATGCCATTGTTTGACCAACTTCTATTTTAGATTGTTCCAATGTTAAATCTCCAATTGGAGCTTTAGTTGTAGCTAACCCTATCATAAATGCTACTAGTGTTAACCCTCCTATCATAATTCCTTGATATACTATTCTCCATGTCATACCTTTTGTAAATACTCCTTTTCCAGGCTTTATAGGTTTACGCTTCATTATATCATCATTTGCAGGATCAAAAGCTAAAGCTAAAGCTGGTAAAGAATCTGTAACTAAATTTATCCATAAAATATGAATAGGTAATAAAATTTCCAAATGATTTATATCTGCAATTCCAAACCATTTTGCAAAAAGTGGTGTAAGTATTGTAGCAAAAAATAATACTACTATTTCTCCTACATTGCTTGATAGCAAAAATTGAATTACCTTTAAAATATTATCATAAATACGTCTACCTTCTTCAACTGCTGAAACAATTGTTGCAAAATTATCATCTGTTAAGATGACATTTGCGGCTTCTTTTGCAACATCTGTACCAACCATTCCCATAGCACATCCTATATCTGCCGTTTTTAATGCTGGACTATCATTTACTCCATCTCCAGTCATAGCTACAACTTCTCCATTTTTTTGCCAAGCCTTAACAATACGTACCTTATGTTCTGGAGATACCCTAGCATATACAGAATATTTTCTTATATTTTCTTCTAAATCTTCGTCAGACATTTTTTCAAGTTCTGTACCTGTAATTGCTTCATCTTCATTTTCTAATATTCCTAACTCTTTTGCAATAGCTATAGCTGTAATTTTGTGGTCACCTGTAATCATTACAGTCTTAATTCCTGCTGTTTTACATTTTTCTACAGCAACTTTAGCTTCTTCTCTTGGAGGATCAATCATACCAACCATTCCAATAAATATAAGCTTACTTTCCATATTTTCCATTTCCTGTTTAGTTGGTTCATGATCAATTATTTTATATGCACAACCTAATACTCTTAAAGCTTCTTTTGCCATAACTTCATTTTGCTCATTTATATTAACTTTATAATTTTCCAAGTCTGATTTTATTTCTCCATTTAGTTGATATGATGTACATTTTGCAAGAAGTTCATCAATTCCACCTTTTGTATACACTATATATTTATCATTTATTCTATTTACTGTTGTCATAAGTTTTCTATCTGAATCGAATGGAATCTCTTCTATTCTAGGTGTTCTATCATAAATAGTAGGATCAAAATTTAAATTAAAAGCCATATCTACTAGTGCTGTTTCTGTTGGGTCACCAGTCAGTTTTCCATCTGCATCTACTTTTGTATCATTACATAACATATTAGCATATACTAATTCTGTTAATTCCTTGTCTTCTAAATCTAATCTGTTTATTTTTTCAAGTCCTTCTAAATTTTTCTGAATATCTTCTACATCTTGTAATTTGTTATTGTAAAAAATTTTTTGAACTGTCATTTTGTTTTGTGTTAAAGTACCTGTCTTATCTGAACATATAACTGTACTACTTCCTAAAGTCTCAACTGCTGGTAATCTCTTAACAATAGCATGCCTTTTTACCATTTTTTGTACTCCAATTGCAAGTACTATTGTAGACACTGCAACTAAACCTTCAGGTATTGCAGCAACAGCTAAAGATACTGCAGTCATAAACATATGGATTGGCTCTTTTCCCTGTATTATTCCAACTGCAAAAATTAATGCACATATTGTTAGGGCTACAATTCCTAGAGTTTTACCAAGTTTATTTAATTTTTGCTGTAGTGGAGTTACTTGTTCTTCAGTTTGATTAATCATCCCTGCTATTTTTCCAACTTCTGTATTCATTCCAGTTTCAACAACAATTCCTTTACCTCTACCATATGTTATTAAACTAGAAGAAAATAACATATTTATTCTGTCTCCAAGACCAGTATCTTCATCTTTTATTTCGTCTATATTTTTTTCAACTGGTACAGATTCTCCTGTTAATGAGCTTTCTTGTGATTTTAAATTTACTGCTTCTATAATCCTTAAATCAGCTGGTATATAATCTCCTGTATCTAGTACAACAATATCACCTGGTACTAATTCTCTTGCCGGTATTACTTGCATTTTTCCATCTCTTATAACTTTGGCAGCATGATCACTTAATTTTTGCAACGCTTCTAAAGATTTCTCCGCTTTTGCTTCTTGTGTTACACCAATAACTGCATTGACCATTACAACTAGCAATATAATTATTGTATCTGTTATTCCTTCACCTTCTGACACACCAACAAATCCTGATACAATTGCTGCAATTATTAGAACAATTATTGAGAAATCCTTAAACTGATCAAGAAAACGTTGTAATAGTGTTTTCTTTTTAGCAGCTTTCAGTTCATTATAACCATATTTTTCTCTCTTTTGTGATACTTGCTCACCGGGTTAAACCTTTACTTATATTTGTTTCTAGATTTTGCTCAACTTCTTTAATGTTTTGCATAAACCACTTTTTTTCACTCATTTTTTACCTCCTCATATATTTTTATTTTATACAAAATTGCATTCATTAATACAATTTTTTGTACTCTATTAGGAAAGTTAAATTATTGCATATAATAAGGCTTTCCAACTTGTTCTATACACTATTTATATACAATAATAAAGACTTTCAAAAGAAATTTAGTATAATAAATTTCTTCTAAAAGTCTTGCTTGCTTTTTTAAAGCTTACTAACCAGATATTCAATATCGCGACTGTTGATTAGTAATTATAAAGCTACTCCCTTTTAAAATTTAAGGTACTTTTTGGTGACCCCTACGGGAATCGAACCCATGATTCCACCTTGAGAGGGTGGCGTCTTAACCGCTTGACCAAGGGGCCTTTAACATATGTAGTATTTATATCACGTTTTAAAGAATTAGTCAACACTAATCTCCAAAATTTCTTTTAATCTTTCAATTTGATTTGTCAAATATAAATATCCAATTAAAGCCTCATAAGCTGTAGAATACATATAATCATGAAGATTTGCATTTTTAGGTAAATGATGGTTATCAGCATTTCTTCCCCTTCTTACAATATCTTTTTCATCATCTGTTAAATTATCATAAATTTTATTTAAAATTTGTGCTTGTGCCTGTGCTTTAACATATTTTATAGCCTCAACATGTAAATCATGTGGTTTCATATTAGTAGAATTTACTAACTTAGTTCTAATATATAGCTCATATACACAATCACCTATATAAGCCCATGTAAGTGGAGACATTAAATTAACATCTTCTGTATTTCGCTTTATATCTATAAATGATTCCAATTCTCTACCTCTTTTCTATTGTAATTTTACCTAACATTCCATTTTTAAATTCATCTAATATTAATCTAGCTGTTTTTTCTTCATCAATACTTCCACCTGAAATAATGCAACCCCTTTTTTTACCAATTTCAAGCATTATTTCATATATATTTTGATTTTCAGGTTGATCTTTTTGTTCCAATTTTTGTTTTATAAATTCACTTGGCAACCTGTATCTATCACATAAATTTTGTTGATAGTTTTCTATCATAAATTTCGTTAAATGATATGCTATTTCCAATTTATTCAAAATATCTTCTTTAATTGTTCCTGTAAAAGCTAAATGCATAGCTACTTCTTCATTTTCAAATTTAGGCCATAATACTCCTGGAGTATCTAATAACTCTATTTTTTCATTTATTCTAATCCATTGTTTCTGCTTAGTAATACCTGGTCTATTTCCAACATTAGCTGTACTCTTTTTAGATATTCTATTTATTAAAGATGATTTTCCTACATTTGGTATCCCTAAAATCATAGCTCGTATCTTTTTTCCAGTTCTACCTTTAATTATCATCTGTTCCTTTTCATTTTTCATTAACTCTTCAACTTTTTTAATTAAATTATCTATTCCATAGCCTGAATTAGAATCAGTCATAACTGCAGGAATTTCTTGAAAATTAAAATAAGAGATCCACTTTTGATTTTCTTTTTCATCTGCTAAATCACACTTATTTAATACAATTATCTTCTTTTTATTCTTAGTTATTTGCGCTATATCAGGATTTCTACTAGAAATTGGTATCCTAGCATCTAATAATTCTATTACAATATCAACTAATTTTAAATCTTCTACAATCTGTCTTCTTGTTTTTGCCATATGACCTGGATACCAGTTAATATTGTTTTTTGATTTTTCTTGATTTTTATCCACTTACTATCACCTGCTTTCTTTTTTAAGCCTTATTTTACACATATATTCATAAAGATTCATTACAAAGTTCTATAATTATTTTTATCAGCTCTATCATCCATTTTTCTATCAAATTGCTCATTTTTATAAAACCAATCTGTCTTTTTATCAACTGGATGCACCTTTCTATTTTTATCAAGTAATAATTCAATTAAAACAGCTACAGCTAATATTACACCAATTAAAGAAAATAACGCACTAGCCATTTCAGAAGACGACAATTTCTGTCCTTCAGTAATAAGACGCACTTTTGATGTTACATCTTCTCCAAAATAAAAACCATATAATGCTAAATAAAGTGCTGCACCTATTACTTTTCTTTTAACTACAAGAATTAAACATAATAGAACCGCAAATAACAATATAATTTCAATTGTAGTATTCATAGGAACTACACCCATAATATCTTTTCCCATTTGTGACATAAGAGTTAATACAGCTCTAAACGCCCAAAACATAATCATAAAAATAACTAATAAATAAGATGATAATTTTTGCATATATCTTCCCCCTTAAATTTTAACCACTACTCTTCTGTTTTATCTATTTGTTAATTTATCCACATAAATATATATTTATACTCAAAAAGGTGAAGTAAATTTTAACACTCCACCTCTCCTCCAAAATTATTCTTCATCAACAAAGTCAAAATCATCTTTAAATCTTTCTTTAAATATTTCAAAAACTTTATTTAATGTTTCTTCATCTTCAACACTAACATATGACTCTTCATCATCATCTTCTGAGTCCTCTACTTTAAGTATAACTACCTCTCCTTCATATTCTTCTCCTTCTTCTGTTACAGGTAATAATACTACATATTCTTCTTCATCAAGTTCTACTAAATCTAAAAATTCAAATTTTACTTCATTTCCATCTTCGTCAGTTAATAAAACAATATTATCCATTTCTTCTCCTTCATAATTCTCGTCCATGTTATTGCTCCTTTCTTATATAAATTACAATATTAATATCTTTTAAAGTCTATATATTAATATTAATGATATAATACCCTATTTATTATATTTTTTCAACTATTTTTTTCAATTTTTTGATTTTTCTGAATATATGCCTCTAAAATATACTCAGCAGAAATAGTATCAACTATAGATTTCTTTTTTTTCTTACTCACATCCAAAAAGTTCATAGTTTTATGCGCTATAACAGTAGTTAGCCTTTCATCCATAATATCTATTTTCTTTTTTGGATATTTACATTTTAATTTATGTATAAATTTTTCTGTTACTTCTGCTCTTTCTGTTTTACTGCCATCCATATTATATGGCATTCCAATAACAACAGTATCAACATCATATTGAGCAAAAATTTCATCTAATCTTTTTAAAATCACTTTATCTGATTTATTTCTTTGTATTGTTTCTAAACCTTGTGCTGTAATCTTCAGAGAATCTGTAATTGCTATTCCTACTCTAGCATCTCCATAATCAATGCCTAAAATCCTACTCATCTTCAATACCTATATAGTTTTTAACCATTTTTTCTAATAATTCATCTCTTTCAATTGTCCTTATCTTGTTTCTAGCATCTTTGTAACTCGTAATATATGTAGGATCTCCTGATAATACATATCCAACTATTTGATTAATTGGATTATATCCCTTTTCTTGTAAAGCCTCATAAACCTCTTTTAAAACTTCTTTAGTTCTAAGATTCTCATTTCTTTCGACCTCAAAATTCATTGTTTTATCAAACTCCATACAAATTCTCCTTTCCTTTTTATTAACTATATATACTATTTTACTAACTATATATTTGTAATATCACTTTCTGTTTTACCAGCTTTATCTAAATATTCTTCCAATTTTTTTAATACTTCTTCCAATCCTGTACCTTTATAATATGTAGATAATACAAAATTAAATTTAGGAACTGCAAATTCTACTTCTTTGTTTTCTTCTATATCATCATCTTGATCAGGTAAAGTAACTTTTAAATTTTCCATTGCAGATTTTAAATCATTCACAAAATCTGCAACCCCTGGCAAATCTACTCCAGAAAAAGCTATAACAAATTTAGGTCCCATATATCTAACAAAAACATAATCCTGAGATAAGTTTTTACTTACATAAGTACTAACTTGTGTAACAACTTCA
This sequence comes from uncultured Clostridia bacterium, assembly GCA_944388755.1. Taxonomy (GTDB): domain Bacteria; phylum Bacillota; class Clostridia; order TANB77; family CAG-508; genus CAG-269. The sequence goes on from CALXJY010000029.1 coordinate 16,639, forward strand.
TTTCCCATTTCTCTTGAATATTTTTTATTAATTTCTTCCAAATTAATAATTTTAAACATACAAATTGTTGATGTAGTATATTGATCTATTATTCTTTTACCAGCACCATATAGATATTCTTCAGAGTATAACCCTGAATATAAATCAGTTCTAACAATTGATTCTATAGTTTTTTGATGAACAACAGTTTTTAAAACTGAAACAATATTACCTTTTATAACTTCTAATACAGTAGTATCTACATTATCAAAGTCATGTGGCACTCCACTTTCTATAAGCCAATATCCTATATAGACATTATCAATATATAAGGGGAAAAATATGGCTGACTTGGCTCTACCAAATTCCATTTGTTGGTATGGAAGTCTCTCTGAATCATTATTAACAGTAACATATTTAGGTGTTGCACTTGAAATACTGTCTTTAAACATATCTATATTATGCAAAGAACTTAACGAATCCCAATGTCTCCTATCTACGTTAGAAGCTTTTACTTTATACTCTGCACCATCAAATACTACTATTGTTGAATATTTAATTTCATATTTTTCTATCAGTATATCATTAATTTTTGTTATTTTATCATTCACACTTGAAGTTTCTCCTATAGCATTCATAAAATCCTGAACAACTGACAAATTTGTTATTTTTTGATTTATATTACGAAATGATTGTATTTTTTTATGTATAATCAAATTATATATTATAAGTCCTATAACAACAACAATTAAGGCTACTACTACTCCAATTAACACTATTTTTCCTCCTCTTATTAATATTAATATTTTCTCATTTGTTCTAAAGTTGAATTAATACTAGGTGTAAATCCTCCCCCATTTTTCACTGAAGGTGGTCTATATGACGTTTTTCCTGAAGTCTTACCATTAATAATTGGATATACCATATTTCCAAGTTCATTTAAAAATTGTACAAAATTTTTAGGATATCCTTTTAATGTTAATTCACAATTAATTAATCCCTCTAAATATTTTACATATACTTGTTCATCAAATGGAATCGAAATATATTTTATCAAATTTTTATCAAATAAATCTACCATATATGACATTGATGGATCATTATATGATGACATTCCACCAAGAATAATTTTATCAGAAATACCTTTTAATTTTTCTACTTTGTTTAAAACGACTCTTAGCTTATTTTCATCCAAGATATTTCTAGCTTTCAATTCTCTTAAAAAAGCAGTTAACGGCTGAATTGTCAAAACATCTAATGACTGTATAAGATATATTTCTTGTGCATATGCAAAATATGACAATGGTGTTTGAAAATCACAATCAATCAAAACAACTGTGTAATTTTTAATTAATGTTTGTAAAATTTCACCTGATCTTTGCATTTCATCATTTTCATTTGGAAGAGAAGTATATACTGCTAAATTTTTTGTCACCTGTATTCCTCTAGCTAGCCCATCTATCAAATTTTTCATACAATTTGCTGCTACATTTCTTAAATCTTCTTCATTTTTAGTATAAATATAATATGCATTGCGATTTTGTGTTGTATCCAATATTGCTGTTGATATACCAGCTTGTGACAAAATTTCCGCAACATGATTTACTATAAATGATGTTCCATTTTTACTTGTACCAACAAAACACGCAACTTTCTTACCTGGAACTAATAATGAAGAAATATCTATAGTTTGTACTGTCTCTTGACCTATAGGTCTTGCTATATTATCAATACTTGATTCCATATCATATCTACTTTGTACTCGTTTTTCATTATATGGTAATACATTACTATTATTTTGGAAATTTTGAATATTATTAATACCTGGCATTGTTAAATCGTCTGAACTATCTATAACACTATCAAAAGTAGGCATAGATACATCTTCTGATTCATCTGCTTCTTCACCAAACCCTGGCATTGTTAATTCTTCCATTGAGTTTGCTTTTTGATTTTCATCTATATTACTTGAATCTGTTATTTCATCTAGTTCATCAAATCCTGGCATTAATATATCTTCATCAATTTTATCTTCTATATCTGTTTGATTATCTGTTTTGTGTATATTTTCAATTTCTTCTATATTTACATTATCTTCTTCAATCTTTTTTCTTGGTCTTCCTCTTTTTTTCTTAACAGTTTCTTGAGTATCCTGCACTGGAGTTTTTCTAGGTCTACCTCTACCTCTTTTTACATCTGTTTCCTCAACAATCTGTATTTTATCATTATTATCATGTTCTCTTTGTACATATGTATTAATCTCTTTTTCTATTTCTTTTAGTGCTTGTTCTTTTTGCATATCTATATCATGTTCTCTTTTAACTCTATTTTGCTCAACTCTTGCTCCTATATCTGCAGTAGACAAAGGTCTATTATCTTGTGTTCTTGGTTTAGATAATTTTTTCCCTTTATCCAAGTTCATTGCATTTGGTACAACTACTGGTTTTGTAAGAACTTGTTCTCTCATGGCATTTGTTTTTAACAATTTTTCGCTTGTGCCTGCAGACTTTCTTTCTGTTGATTGTTTTCTAAGTCCATCTCCCACTTTTGCATTAAAAGCCATCACTTTTTGATATTTAGGTGATTGTTCTTCCAAAACCGCCCTAACGTTTAATGGTAAAAATTTACATATAATTTTAAGTTGTGTATCATTATATTGTGCAGCAATATTATCAAAACTTTCTACATATTTTTGTTCATTTTTTCCTAACCTTTTATAATGTGCTAAAATATTTTGAATTTCTACTTCACTTACATCATTTTCACTTTCTGGTTTATAAGTTACATCTTCTGTATCTATTTTATAATAAACTTTAGCATCTTTTTTTAGACGTGGTTTATGAATTAATTTACACAATTCCTCAACACTTCTATCAGTTCCTAATAGTGCATCATATATTCCAATTCCAAATAATTTTACTAACATTTCTTCTGATTTTACTCTTCTATCTGCACATATTAATATTATTGGAATATTATCACCTTTATAATTTGATGCTTCATCACTAATACTATCTAATTTTTCAAAAATAAACTTATCAATTTGATCATATTGATTATGAGTAAATGTTTCCAAATCTTCACTTATAACTATTCTGTCATAAGTTTTATCCTTTTGTAATTCTTTTAAAATTGCATTAAAATAGTAAACATTTTTATATGAAATAATTTCTTTATACTCTCTTTGATATCTTTTAACTATGTTTTCTGAAACCTCTTCATTGCTTACTGCAAATAATACTTTCATTTGTTACCCCCTTCCAAATTTTATAAACACTGCAAAAGCAAGTGGTAAAATTTGGCAAATAATTAATAATATGGTAAATGTAACCATTACCCCCATACCTTTTTCTAATGTATCTAATTTACGAACACCTATTATGTATTTATGAATTGCACCTATTGCAATACCCAAAAAGCAAAATGGTATACTATATACTTGTAATAAATGTAAAATATATGCTACTGTACCATATATATCTGAGCCATATTTTGCCTTATAATCTTCTAATGTTTTCATCTGTGTTTCTTTTATTTCTATTAATTGACTTTCTGTTTCATTATCTATAACTTGTTCTACAGCCCTTACTGGTTTACGTACTGAATATATTCCTAATATTAGCAATAAAACTACTACAACTATTGCTATTTTTTTCATTTTTTAGCCGTCTCCTTTCTTAATAAGTTATTATATTTATCTCCTTAGGTACTTCTATATCATACAATAAGTTTAGAAAAATATCAAGTATATTAAGGAAAATTTTTTGCAATCATATTACAATAGAACAAATCGGAAAGCCTTATAATTTATAAAACTTTAACTTTTCTCTTTGGCTTTCCGTTAATTTGTTCTGCGCCAAATT
>CALXJY010000030.1 GCA_944388755.1 uncultured Clostridia bacterium
TAAGTCCGTTCGACTTGCATGTCTTATGTGCGCCGCCAGCGTTTATCCTGAGCCAGGATCAAACTCTCTTGTTATTTTTTTATTAACTTAAACTTTGTTTAAGTTAATTATTTTATTTTCAAGTTTTTTCCAACTCTTTTTTTTCAAATTTACTTGTTCGGTACTTTTCTTTATTTAGAAAATACCGCTTCGGTTTATTCTCTAAAGGATTTTATTGTTTACTTTTCAATGTACTTAATTTCCTTTTCTTCAAAGGACGATTTGCATTATACTATACAAATTTTATTTTGTCAACACATTTTTACAAAATTTTTAAAATATTTTTTTACCTTATTTTGGGCAAAATAAAAAACTAGTAATTATCGTTTTATTTTATTCATTAAGTTTTAAAATATTACTAATTTTTTCTCTTTTATTTTAAACTTTTTTGTCTGTTGCTGTGTACTTTTTTATATTAACATTTTTTAAATCTTTTGTCAACACTTTTTTTAAATTTTTTTCATTATTTTAAAAATCTACAAGTATTAAATCATCACCTATGCATTTTATATTTTGCCATGGGATTTCTATGTCATCATTTTGTGAAAATATATTGATTAGTTTATTGCCACCTGGCACAATTATAGATGTTATTCTTCCTGTTTCTAAATCTGCACAAACATCTTGAACAAAGCCGTAATCTTTTTCCATCTTTTATATTTATTACTTCTTTATGTTTGAAATCCAAACCTTTATCTACCATCTAACTATCACCTTTGTATAATATATTTAGGTTTTTTATACAGGCTTTACCTATAAACCTCTTTTCAATATATTTTTATTTTCTATATATTATAACTTTTAATTCTTTGTAATAGTATATTCAACTTTTCTTATAATATTAAAACAGAGCTTCTATGAAACTCTGTTTTTATTTTTGTGCTTACATTTATATCTATTTTCCTAAAGGTAATATTGAGGCAATCCTTCCGGCAAAGTCCATAAAATTTTGTGATTGTAAAATTACTTTTCCTGGACCTACTAATCTAGTTAAAAATAATCCTTCTCCTCCTAAAAATATATTTCCTAATCCTTTTACTGTTTCTATTTCATATGATACACTTTGTTCAAATGCGACTACATTTCCAGTATCTACTTTAATTACTTCTCCTGCTTGTAGTTCTTTTATTATTGGGTCTCCATCTATTTCTAAAAATAGATATCCATTCCCTTTTGCTTCTTGTAATATAAAGCCTTCTCCTCCAAATAATCCCGTTGATAGTTTTTTGTTAAATTTTAATTTTAAGTCAACTCCATCTTCAGCACATAAAAATGCTCCTTTTTGCATTATTAATCCTTCAGGAATTGTTGATAAATTTATTGGCATAATGTCTCCTGGTACAGTTGTCGCAAATGCAACTTTTGCCTCATCACTTTCTGCTGTATATGATGTCATAAATATTGATTCTCCTGTAAATATTCTTCCTAAACTTCTTGCTATTCCACCTCTTGCATTTGTTGTCATCTTAATTCCTTGTGTTTGCCATGTCATTCCTCCACTTTGTGTATACATTGTTTCTCCTTTGTTTAATGTTACTTCAATTGTTGGTACTGTTTTTCCTAAAATTTCATACTTCATTTCTTTTTCTCCTTCTATATTTTTTAACTAGAATAATTATACCTTATTTTTATTATTTATACAATCTTTTTATTCTATTAATTGCATTTTTTTCTAATCTAGAAACTTGTGCTTGTGATATTCCTATTTCTTCTGCAACTTCCATTTGTGTTCTTCCATCAAAAAATCTTTTTGTTATTATCATTTTTTCTTTATCTGTTAGTTTTTTCATTGCTTGCATAATCGTCATTTTTTCTGCCCATAGCTCATCTGTATTTTTGCTATCTTTTACCTGATCCATTATATATATGTTTTCTGCCCCATCATTATATACTGGCTCTTGTAGAGATATTGGGTCTTGAATTGCATCTAGACTTATTGCTACTTCTTCTCTTTCTACTTCTAATTCTTTTGCTATTTGATCTATTGTAGGCTCTTTATTATTTTCTTTTATATAATTTTCTTTATATTGTAATACCTTATAAGCTAAATCTCTTATCGATCTACTTACTCGTATACTGTTATTATCTCTTAAATATCTTTTTATTTCTCCTGCTATCATTGGGACTGCATATGTTGAAAATTGTACATTCTGATTTAAATCGAAATTATCTATTGCTTTTATTAATCCCACACACCCCACTTGAAATAAGTCATCTGCCGATTCTCCTCTTCCATGAAATCTTTGTATTATACTTAACACTAATCTTAGGTTTCCATATATAAATTTTTGTCTTGCTTCTTCATCACCTTTTTTTATTTTAATAAACAGTTCTTCTTTTTCTTCTTTTGATAGTATTGGTAAATTAGATGTGTTTACCCCACATATTTGCACTTTATTTAGCAAAAGAAAAACCTCCTTTTGGATATACTTATATTTTCTAGTATTTCCATATTGAGGTTTATTATTCATTTTAAGTTTTTATATTACTTTTGTGTAATTGTTATATTCAGTACTTAAATTTTAAACTTCTCTGTCTTGCTGTACTGTTTTTTTATTTATGCTTTTTGTTTCTGTTTCTTGTGTTTTTAATCCCTTTAACTTTCCATTTTCTGATATTTCATCTTCAAACCTTTTGTGTTCATCAATTGTATCTGCTTTTGTTTCTTCTTGTACTTCTGTTTCTTCATTTTCATCTTGCCATTTTTCTAATAACATTCTAAATTTTGATTTTGGCTTTCTCTTATCATTTTGATTATTTGTACTACTTTTTTCTTCACTCTGTGTTGTTCCATTCATAAATTCTGTATTTTTGTCTATGGTCACATTTTCTATTGTTACTTTTAAATCTTTCTCTTTTGCATTTATGCCATTTAATACTTTTGCATCATCTTTTATTGTAGTATCTTGCACTCCTATATCTACTTTTTCTCCTTTCAAATTTGCGCCATTCATTATGCTTGCATTTCCACTAGCTTTTACTCCACTTATATTAATTTTTATCCCCATAATATCACTCCTTGATCTATAATCGCTTTATATTATACCATTTTTGTCTATTAATTCAATTATTCTTGTATTTTTGTATATTCGCCTTCTATAACTTTATATTTTCCATCCCCTTCATAACAATTTACAACAAAATCAATATCTTCTAATACATAATCTCTTTTTTCTGTTAAATCTTTTAGAAATATATATCCGTCATCTTCTATTGCTTCATATATATGTCCTTCTTTCTTATAGTCTAGTGCTTTTTCATTTTCTTGTGTTTTTAAATGTTTTACATTTTCACTTGCTAATTGTACAGCTCTCTCTTTTAAGTCCATTCTTACAGTTGGTTTTCCATCAGTTTTATATTGAAATATGATATCTTCATTTTTAAATCCAACTGGTACTTTGTCTCCTGACAATGTAATATGTTCAATGTTTCCATTTTCAAATTTATCAACATTATATATTGGATTATCTGATGGACCATTTGGCATAAATTTCTTTCTATATATAGTTCCTTCTGTTTCTGATAATTTGAGTAGGCTGTTGTCCACTGCTTCACTTAGCTCATTTTTATATCTATTATCGGCACTCCATCTAGATATTCCTATACTTGCTGCAACATTATCTTCCATAAAGTTTTGATATTTCCAATAGTTGTCATATTGGTTTATATTTTTTGTATTTTCCAAATGATTTGTTAATTCTTTCATAAAGTTTTGTACAATATTACTTTCTTTTACATTATTTATTAAATTATTAAATAGTTCTAAACTCAAATAAGATTCACTCCTTGTATTTTATATTTGTTTTGGGAAAATTACTATAAGAAATAATAGTAATAAAAAGATTTAAATCATTTGAATTATACACTATTTTATGCTTTTTTTCAATACTTTTTTGTGTATTTGGCTATTTTGTTACAGGATAATGTTGCGATTTGCTTGTATAATATTAGTTATTTAAAAGAATTAAATAAATTTATATAGTAATCTTGTTAGTTCTTAGAGCTTTCTCCTGTTTGATAATCAATATTAATTCCTGGTTGTACATTATATATATACACATTAAAGCAAATTCCTTTTCCATTATCTTCCACAGAATAGGCTTCTATTTCTACACCATTTGCTACTAAGTTATTTCCCTCAAATATTGGCGTAACTCTATATAATACATGGTTGTTAGTATTTTTATCCATATATTCTGCTACTTTATTTTCAAATGGTAACATTCCATTAACATTAAAATATCTAGTTCCTGTAATTAAATTTAATTTATTGTCATCTTCTCCTGCTAATTGGTGTCCTATCAAATGACATCTATTATATAAATATTCACCATCATATTTTTCTTGTGTCCAACCTGTTGGTTTTATATTACTAATATCTTCTCTTTCTTTTGTTGGCATTATTTCTTTACATATATTGGCATATGCAACCCCACATCTACCTAGATTATCCAGTTCACTATATTTTTCAAATGGTTCTGTGGTATATTCATTTTCTTTAAAATATGGTATATTGTTATTTATTTCAATATATATTTTATCTGTATATGACGGTATCTCTTCTATGTTGGTAATAGCTTGTGATGTAATTACTTCGTTTTTTTCTGTATTGTTTAGTATTTCTTGTCCACAAAAAATGCTTGCTATTATGCATATTATTAGCACTATTATTTTATATAATTCTCTAATTTGTTTACTATTTTTCTTTCTACTCAATTTTTCTCGACCTTTCTTTTTTTCTTTATTTTATCATATTTAATAAAATTTTCATATAAATTTATTGAAAATAATTTTTTAAGCTCCTGTGATTATATTTTATAGGAGCTTAAATCCAGCTATTGTGCTTATCTTATTCTTTTTCTGCATAAACAATATTCCCTTTGTTGATTATTATTCCTGCATTTGGTATTTGATTTTTAATTCTCATGTTGTCTTTATCCATATTTTCTTCTTCATTTTGAATAGATAGTTCTAATCCATTTTCTTTCATTATTTTTTCTGCTTCTGTAATAGTTTTTCCTGTTATATCAGGGGTTTCAACTTGTTCAATTACTTCAATTTCATCTTTGTTTCCTTGGTTAGCTTCTAAATATGGTAATACCTCCGAGAAAATTTGGCCTCCTACTGGTGCTGCTACACCACCTCCTTGGTGTCCTCCTTCTCCTGTCGGATTGTATAAAGTAATTAATAACACTATTTGGGGATCTTCTATTGGTGCAACTCCTAAAAAAGATGTAACATATTTATTGGTGTTTACACCATCTTCTGATGTTCCTGTTTTTCCACCAATCCTATAACCTGCAACTTTAGCATTTTTGCCAGTACCTTCAGAAACTACACTTTCCATCATACTTAAAACCTTTTCTGAAGTTTCTTTAGAAATAGATTGACCTTTAGTTTTTACTTCTATATCTTTAATCTCTCCTGTTTGACTATCAACTATTTGTTTTACAATTCTTGGTTGAAGTAGTGTTCCTCCATTTGCAATACTAGAAACTGCTGTAACTAGCTGTATAGGTGTAATCTCAAATCTCTGTCCAAAGCTTATTGTTGCAAGTTCAACCGGTCCTGCTTTTTCTTCTTTCAAAAATATACTTCCACCTTCTCCTGGTAAATCTACACCTGTCATTTCTAGTAATCCAAATTTTTTTAGGTAACTGTAATATGTGTGTACTCCTAATTTTTGCCCCAACCCTATAAATACGGGATTACATGAATTCATTAATGCTTCTCTTAAACTTTCTGATCCATGTGGTCTATAATATCTCCAACATTTTATTCTTACCCCTGCTACTTCGATTCCTCCAGTACAACAAAATTCTCCACTATTGTCTGTATCTGTTATATGTTCTTCTAATGCTGCTGATGCTGTTATTGTTTTAAATGTTGAGCCTGGTTCATATGTATCTGCTATTGCTCTATTTCTCCAAACTGCCTGTAATTTTTCTGTTTTCTCTGATTGACTTAAGCTTTCCCAAGTTTCTTCAAGTTCTGTTGTATATGGTTCATATGGTTCATTTAGATTGTAATTTGGGTATGTTGCCATTGCTAATATATTCCCATTTTTTGGATTCATTGCTATTATGCTTCCTCCATCTGTACACTCATTGTCTATGCATGCTTCTTTTAAATATTTTTCTATAATTGATTGTATATTGTAATCTATTGTTAAAATAAGGTCATTTCCATCTATTGCAGATATATATTTTTCTCCTTCTTCTCCTATTTCTGCTCCTTTTGCATCAGTATGTCTTTTTATAGATCCTTTTGTTCCTGCTAACTCTTTTTCATATTTTGCTTCTATTCCATCTAGACCTTGATTATCACTCCCGCAAAATCCTATAATTTGTGATGCTAAATTATTATTTGGATAATATCTTTTAGTGTCTTCATCTATATTTATTCCTGTTGTAATATTGTTTTCTTCCATCCATTTTCTTAGTTCATCGGTTTTATCTTTATCTACTTTTTTTACAATAGTTTCTATTGAACTTCTTTTAGATACTTTTTTCAGTGTTTTTTCATAATCAAGTTCAAATAATTCAGAAAGTTTTTTTGCTACTTTATCTTTATTACTTTCCTCTATATTTCCGTGGATTAACTGTTACAGTTTCAACTGTACTACTAATTGCTAATATATATTTTTTAGTTGAATCATAAATTGTTCCTCTTTTTGGATTTATGTATCTATCTAATGTTTGTTGGTCATATGCCATTTTTGATAACTCTGTTCCTTGAACAATTTGTATATATCCTAATCTTACAATTAATATCATAAAAATTAATAATGATATAAATAACATATTTCTCATTCTTTTTTTAATTGATACTTTACTTTCTATATTATCTATCATAATAAAACACCTCTAATAATATTTATTAGAAGTGTTTATTTTTATTCTTATTTTTGAAATATCCAATCTATAATTTTTTCAAACCAATTTTTGTCTTCTTCAATTATTACTTTTTCTGTCGCAGATTCAACATAATCTTTTTTTGGGAGACTTATATATACGGTTTGTTTATTTGTTAATTTGTCCATTCCTAATTTTTCTTTTGCTTCTTTCTCTATATTGCTTAAATTTAAACTATTTTCAATATTTATTTCTAGTTGTTCATTTTCTTTTTGCAATGTTGCTAATTCTTTCTTTTTATCTTGCATTTCATTAAATTTTACTGTAATTTGGGAGTTTTGATAGCTGATGGCTAAAAGTACAGCAAATACAGTTAACGCTAATATTGTAAGTTTAATATGTTTCTTTTTTTGTTCTTTTGATATTTTTACTTGCTGTCTTGGTAATTCTTCTACGAGTTTAATTTTTGTCTTTTTATGCTTTTGTTTTTTTGTGCGTTGTTTCTGTTCTGTTTCTACTTTTCTTGGACTTGTTCCGTATTGATAACTTGCCATCATTACTCCTCCCTTCTTTTGTTACTCTTTTTCAAAAATTCTCAATTTTGCACTTTTGCTTCTTGTATTTTCTTCTTGTTCTTCTTTAGTTGGTGTTACTGGTTTTTTTGTAATTATTTTCCCTTCTGATTTTGCTCCACATACACAATATGGTAAATCAGGCGGGCATGTACATTTTCCTTTAGCCTCAATCATTGCATTTTTTACTGCTCTATCTTCTAATGAATGAAATGTAATAACACATAATCTACCTTTAGGTTTTAAACATTCTATACAATTTAATATAGTATCATATAAAGGCTTTATTTCATTATTTACTTCAATTCTAATTGCTTGAAAAGTCTTTTTTGCTGGATGTCCATTTTTTTGTTTTGATTTTGGTATTGATTTTTCTATTATTTCAACTAATTGCTTAGTTGTTTCTATTCTTTTTTCTCTTCTTATTTCACATATATTTTTTGCTATTCTTTTTGCAAATTTTTCTTCTCCATATTCATAGATTATATTACTTAATTGTTCTTCTGTATATTCATTAACTATTTTTTCTGCTGTTAATTCCTGTGTTTTATCCATCCTCATATCTAGTCTATTTTCACCTAAATAGCTAAAGCCTCTGTTTTTTTGATCTAATTGATATGAAGACACTCCTAAATCTAATAATATCCCATCAACTTTTTCTATGTTTAACTGTTCTAATATTTCTTTTATATCGTCATGATTTCCTTTAATATATGTTATATTATTAAATTCTTCTAAATTTTCTTTGGCTGCTTTCAGAGCTTCTTCATCTCTGTCTATTCCTAATATTCTTCCTGTGTTGTTTAATTTTTTTGCTATTTCTTTACTATGTCCTGCTCCTCCTAAAGTTCCATCTACATATATTCCATTTAATTTTATTTGTAATCCTTGTATACATTCTTTTAGCATAACTGGTTTATGTTTAAATTCCAATTTTCTACCTCATTTTTATTTTTATGTTCCTTTACAGCTGGCTATTTGCCAGCTGTCTTTTTCAAAAGTATATTATAATACTTATGTATTTTAATATTTCTTTTGTTTGTTAGTTTTCTTTTGTATAAATATCTTTTGTTAAAATTGTCTTTTGTGTTTTTTTATTCTTTTGTATATTTATCTTTTGTGAGTTTTTCTTTTGTATTTTAGTCTTTTGTATATTTATCTTTTGTTTTTATATAAACTTTTTCAAGTTATATACCTAAATTTGCCATGTTTTCTGCAATTTCATCTGCTGATATTTCTTGGTCACATTTTTCCCAAGTTTCTTTATTCCATATTTCTAATCTTGTTCCTACACCTATTATTATAGCTTCTTTTTCTAAATTTCCTGCTATTCTTAAATTTGTAGGTATTAGAAATCTTCCTTGTTTGTCTATTTCACACTCAGTTGCTCCTGATAAAAAGAATCTTACAAAATTTCTAGCATTTTTGTCAGATAGTGGTAAAGATTTTAGTTTTTCTTCAAAGTTTAACCATTCTGTTTGAGAAAATGCAAATAAACATCCATCTAACCCTTTTGTTAGAATGAATTTTTCTCCAATGTCTTGTCTCAATTTTGCTGGCATTATTAGTCTTCCTTTAGTATCTAAAGAATGACTATACTCTCCCATTAACAATGGTTTTCACCTCTTTCCACTTTTTTACCACTTTGTACCACTTTGTACCACTTCAATTAAATTTTAATATAAGTTTTATAATTTTGCAAGCATTTTTTAAAATTTTTTTAATTTTTTTTATACTTTTTTTATTTTACAATTTTTTAACTATGTAACTTGACCTAATAGTTTGTTTTTTTGTTTTTTATCTACATTATTAGTTCATTCTATTTTATAACTTGAATTGTTATACTTTTGTTAACATATTAAGGAGGCAAATTTATGAATGAAAAAGAAAAATCTTATAGGCAAAAGATTGGTAGAAAAATAAAATTAGCTAGAGCTAGAAATAATTATACTCAAGAAATACTTGCTGAAAAATTACAGTTATCTACTCGTTATATTAGTCAATTAGAGAGAGGTATTGCTTTTGGTAGTGCAACAACTTTAGTTAATCTTTGTAATGCTTTAGATATTGATACTGATTTTTTATTTAAAGAATTGGTGGATTGTAAAATTGCTGAACAATCTGATGCTTTAGATAATGAGTTTTATAACAATTATATGCAACTTAATTTTTATAACAGAAAAATTATTAATACATTTGTTTCTGATTTATTGAAATTACAAGGCAATTATTTTGAAGATAAAGATATGGATGCTAGGTAAAATTGTATACAATGTATTTTATCTATTAGAAGGTTAGTATGACTTTCTTTTGAAAATAAAATTTTATTTTCACTTTGAGTTGCGCAACTTAAAGTTTCATATTATTTCCTGATAGATAAGAATAAACGCGAGATGATTTAAGAGTTTTTGTTTTTTAAACTATTAATATCTCGCGTTTATTCTTATTTACTTTTTAAGGATTTTGTATACCATATCTTTTAATTTTTTGTATTTTTATTTTTTATTTTTACTACAATAATAATACTACATATGATTATGCATGTTATTATAATAATACTATGGTTGTTCACAATTCCTGTTGGTGGTATTATAATTACCCCCTCTGAAGCCATATAGTCTTCTTCACTATATGTTCCTGGTACTACAGTTTTTAATGGTATATATTCTGCTCCAGTTGTTTTTGTATCAGAATATTGCATTCTTCTTCCTACTGGATTTGTGTATTGTAATATTTCTACTTTTCCTTTATAGTTTTCATTTTCTTCTGCTGATTTATTTGTTATTATTTTTGATGCTATTAGCTTTATGTATCTTTCTCCATTCATTCCTATAGTTGTGTTTCTGACTAGTCCATTATTAACTGCTGTACTTAAAGACATTACTGCACATGTTGTTTGTTGTCCTTCCTCACTATTTACAACCAATTTATTGTCTATTAAATCACTAGTATTTCCATGATTCCATCCATAATTACTATTTGTATAATTAACTGTCATCAATCCTTGTTCTCCGTTTACACTAAATCCTTTTGGTAAATATACTACAATTGACATATCTGAACTTATTACTGGTGAAGTATTTTTTAGTGCTATAGTGTATTCTATATCTACTTTGGTTCCGTGTGTTACTTCAGAGTCTATGTAATATACTATTGGACTTGGTACTCCTACTATTCTGTTTACTGTTCCTGTTTGTAAATCTGTATCTATAAATTTAGCTGTTTCATCTATATCGTTTTTGTAAACTCTACCATCTGGTAGTGTTACTCTTACTGCTGTTACATTTATTATTGGCTCTATCATGAAATTATCTCTTTGTGTTAAAACTATGTCTGTTTCATCTGCATTTGCATTAGCTACCTCTACATATGTTATTGTATATGTGCTTCCATCAGGATTTACCCCATTCTCTTTTTTTACTTCTCTTCTATATCCTTCAGGGTATAAATGATATGTGCTTGTATCTGCAAAACAGTATGCTTTTTCTGATATTTCTTTAGCCTTTTCTCTATCTTCACTATTTTGACTATTATAATTGTCTAAAATAAGGAATTTTCCTGCTTCTTGATTATCAAATATTATATTATAATTATTTGTTATTTCAGCTCTTCTTGTACTATCTTCTAATCCTGCACTTACTGCAATCCCTGTACTTGATGTATTTTCTGAGATAGTCGTTCTTAAGATATGTTCTTTAACAGATTCTGCTATTGTGCTTACTGCATTTTCTATGTTAACCAAGTATTTTTCCAAGTTATTTACATTACACATCTCATTTACATATCCATCAACTTCTTCGTCTCCTGTTTTTGTTATCAATACTGATTCGTATATTCCATCATTTAATATTGCATTTATTTCTTCTCTTGTTGTTCCAACTATGGTTTGAATTTTATCTCTTATCGTTTGATCTGAATCATCATTATAAACAACTGTTGTTCCATCACTTAGTGGTATACCATCAGATAGTAAGAATACATATCTATTTGAATTATTTCTATCTGTGTTTACAAAATATTCTTCATCATTATATACTAGTGTACCATTATCTGTAAATTGTTTCGTTTTGTTGTTTCTTATTCCATATAATACTGAGCGAATATCTGTTGATCCTGCATAATAGTCTGTATTTTTTGCATCGTTTAATGCTTGATCTAATTTTTCATATAATCTTTCTTTTGATTTTGTTAATCCCTGTATTTTATATGGATATTCTCCAAATGCCACTATACCGATGTATATATTGTTTTCATTATCCTCTATTAATTCATCTATTAGTTTTTTAGCAACTTTTATTTCTGATTCTAATCTAGTAACTCCATTTGTTTCATTTGTTACCATACTTTTTGAACAGTCAAGTGCTAAATAGATTTGTGTACAACCTTTTCCGCTTTTTATTATTTCTTCTCTATATGAAATGTCAATCGTTTTATCTGTTCCTGCTTTTGAGCAAATATAGTCTTGTCCATTATATTTTAGTACTTTTTTTACTTTATTTGTATCATTATATGTTGCTTCATTATCATCTAATAATCCATAATACATTCTTACATAGTAATTGCCTTCTTCAGAAGCTGTAAAGCTATAACTTCCATCACTTCCTATGCTTGGTGTAGCATATACTTGGTCACTTCCTTCTTTTCTAATTTCAAGTCTAATATTGTCTTGATTTAATGTTCCTCTTTCATTATTATCTAATTTATTATTTCTAGTATATGTTCCACTTTCTTCATCAAAGTTTTTTAAGTCTTCCCATACATTTCCTGAAATAGAGCATAAGACTGGAATCTCCACTGTATGAGATGTTATGTATGGATCTTCTTGAATAGGATCATTGGGTGATGTTTCCGGGCCAGAAGGTATTTCAGGTTCTATTGGTGTTGTTCCTCCACTTTCTACTCTATCTGATGCTTCTCCTGCAACTTCATCTCTTAAACCCGCATTAGATACTATTGGAATTATAATTGGTATAATTATTGTCATTATTAAAATTATTATTAAACTTCTTTTCATCAATAATCACCTACCCCTTTATTTATTATAACATTATTTGCTATTTAAGTAAAGTTTTTTATGCTATTTTTTGTGGCTATATGTTGCAATTTAAGTAATAAAGAACAAATCGGAAAGCCTTATAATTTGCAATAACTTTAACTTTCTTCTTTGGCTTTCCGTTAATTTGTTCTGCGCCAATTTTACGTAAGTCAAAATTGTGTGCAATGTGTTTTATCTATTAGGAATGTCAGTATGACTTTCTTTTGAAAATAAAATTTTATTTTCACTTTAAGTTGTGTAACTTAAAGTTTCATATTATTTCCTAATAGATAAAAAAAATCCAAAAAATTCTTTTCAAAATACTGTTGTTATGTTATAATAGAAAAAGAGGAGAGAATTATGAATCAAATTTTAGTTACGAAAAAATTATATGTTACTCCTGAGCTAAAAAAGAAAAAAAGGCTCTATAAATTAGATTTTATTATATCACTTTTTTTAATTTTAATATTAGTATCTCTTTATATATATGCTGAATATGATCGAACTAAAAGTGAGCAGGTTTCTCAGCAAATATTAGATGATTTTAATTCACAAGAAGAATTGACTAAAAGGCAGACTCAAAGTGATGTATTAGTTGTTGTATTAAATGGAGCTCAAGAGGATGAGAACATTGTTGAATTAAATAGTAAAGCAAATGAAGTTCCTAAAAAGTTAGAATATACTACTCCAAATGGATATAAATATTATACAATTGCTACAATTTCAATACCTAAAATAAATGTAAATTATCCAATAATTCAAGGTGAGACTGAAACAGAAGAAGAAATTGATGAGCTACTTAAACATGCCCCTTGTAGATTGGCTGGTCCTGACCCAAATGAAGTTGGTAATTTCTGTATAATAGGTCATAATTATAGAAATTCTAAGTTTTTTAGTAAAGTTCCTAATTTACAAAATGGTGATCAAATTAATATAACTGATTTAAATGAAAATACCGTTACATATGAAGTATATAGAAAATATATAGTAGATCCAACAGATTTAAGTTGTCTAGATTCAAGTAATAAAAAGGAGATCACGTTGATAACTTGTACAGATGATAGTAAACAGAGGGTTATTGTTAAGGCTAAAGCTATATAAAAAGTCTAACTTTGTTTTATAGAAAAACATGATTAATTTTCTAAAATCTTTTGAAAACTAATCATGTTTTTTTCTGCTCTTTTCTTTGTATTTTATCTCTATGATTATATATTCATATGTATTTCCGTCATTAATCAATTCTTCTTTGTCAGGGTAAATTTTATATGTGATTTCTATTGGTAATTCATTATAGAAATCTATTATTCTTTGAAACTTTTTCACAAGATTTTCTATTTGCTTATCTGTGAGGTTTTCATATCCATTGCTTGATGGAAATTCATATAAAATCCGATCCCTGGCATATTGAACTGTTTGAGGTAGAATAAAAGCAGATAATTTTTTTTGCATTGCAAAACCAATTTTTGTTACCCGATGTAACATATAATGTACCTCCCTTTTGGTTTTTGTAAGTACATCTTATCATATAAAATTGAAATGTCAAGCTTATGTTCAAATATTTTTATTATTATGTTTAGCTTTATTAATTTTTTTGTAATATTAATCAATTGTTGTGCTTGTTCTTCCTGTGCCCACTACATCTTCTTGGAGTGAACGCCATGTATTACAACCAACAATACCGTCTGCTGATAGTCCTCTAGAACGTTGGTAAGAAATAACAGCATTTCTAGTGGCAGAACCAAAAATTCCGTCTAGTCCTCCAGTTCTATATCCTAAAGTATTTAAGTCATCTTGTGCGATTAATACATAGTTACTTAAACTGCCTCTTTTTAGTTGAGGAAATCCTCCTGTGCTACAAGCTGATTTCCCGAAAACGCTTATCAAAATGTACCCATGTAGGAGTTAGTGATATTGGTTCAACATAACTCCAAACTCCTGAATTATTTGCACTATTCCATAGTTGTGTTCTTCGATTAGATGATAATGTTTGGCCTACATCAAATGCAGTACCTGCATAATGTTGTGATTATGCTCACACAGTTGAACAACCTACTGTGCAGAAGATAATTGATTTTGGCGTTGTTAAACTTCAGTCGCCATCAAGTCGACGTACTTATGTACGCCTCGTTGATGTCTCCTTCATTTGCCTAGCCAAAATACAATTCTTTTTTGCACTTATATTTTCTATTAATTTTTTATCATATTAGGTTATCTATGTCTATTTTTAATTCAAATTCTACAGATTTATCGTGATAAATATAAATTTTATCAATTAGCATATTTAGTATTGTTTTATCTGGTACTTCCGCTTCTATAATTTGATTAAAATAATCTATTGTCTGTTTCATTTTTTCTTGCTTTATTTCTAAATCTTCATTTTGCAGCTCTTGTAATTTCTTTTTTGTTTTTTCTATTTCTTTATACTTTTCTTCTTCTAAACTTTTATATGTATTTTCTATAAATTCTTTTTTGTCTTTTGAAGAACTTGCTATTTCTTTTATTTTCTGTGATATTAAAACTTTATATTCTGCTTCCAAATTCTTTAAATTGTTTTTTTGTTCTTCAAGATTTTTCTTTTTGCTAGATTTATATTCGTTAAGCTTTAAATTATTTATTTCTGAAATATAATTATCTCTTAATAGTATCAAGAAATTTTTAAAATTAGCAAGTAGAATATCTTCTCTTACATTGTGACATACACATCTTGACTTACCATATTTCCTATAAGCCACACATTCATATAATTTTTTAGGGACATATCCTTTTTTTTGACTTCGAATTCTTGCTACTCCTGTAACACTACCGTTTGCATTCTCCACATCTTAAAAATCCACCAAATATATAGTCTCTTTTTTTCTTTGTGTAAATACTAGAATTTTTTACTCTTTTTTTCATCATTTCTTGCACTCTTTCAAATTGTTCTTTTGATATAATCGCCTCATGATGATTTTTAAATATGTATTGATTTTCTCTTTTTACTTTTTTGCCTTGTTTATGAATATCTTTTCTTTCTGTTTTATGTGTTATGAGTCGCCCTATATAAATCTCATCTTTTAAAATTCTTTTTATCATATAAATATCCCAATTTTTTTTAACTGGTTTTTTATAAGTTTTCCCTTTCTCTTTTAAATTTCTTTCTATTACCTGTGATGGTGTTAAAAAGTCATATTCAAAATTTAGTTTATGGCAAATCTTTCTCATTCCTAAGCCTTGCTCATATAAATCAAATATGGTTGTTATAGTTTCTCTTACACTTTCATCAACTACAAGTTCTCCTTTTTTAGCAGTTTTTAAATATCCAAATTTTGTACCTTGAAGTAATATTCCCTTTTCTAGTTGTTTGTGCATACCAATTTTTACTTTTTTTGATACCTCTTTTACATATCTTTCATTAAACCAAGTGGAAAGACCTAGTAAATCATCATCTCCTTCTAATAAATTAAATTCTCCAAAAGTATCCTTAGTTAGTATTAAATTTACATTTTTCTCTTTTAATTCATCAATAAATGTAAGTGTTCTGCTACCTTTACGGCCGATTCTTGATAAATCTTTTGCTAGAATAATATCTACTTTTCCATCATCAATATCTTGTAGCATTTTACTAAACTCTGGTCTTTCATCATTTGAAATATATCCAGATACATTATCATCAATATAGTATTTAGATATATTCCAGCCTTGAGAATCTGCATATTCTTTTGCAAGCTCAATTTGAGCATTTATACTACTATATCTACTTTTGTTATCATCTTTACTTAACCTACAGTAACATACAACTTTCAATATATTTATCCTTTCCGAAGATAAATATATTGTGTTTTTAGATTATCTATATTTTATCTTCTTTTCAGAACAATAGCAACATAATCTTTATACTTTAACATCTTAGTTCACTAATATGTTGCGTAATTGTTCGTATGCCAAATTTATGAAATAAATTTGTGTACAATGTGTATATTAGGAAAGTTAGAATAACTTTTCTAATATATAAATACAATCTTTTTATCTCTTATTTTTGCTTTTTTCATAATTTAGCATTTCTTTTATCGTTTTTATAATTTCATTTCCTCCACTAATAAACATTGTTATGTTTGAATAATGTTTTTTTAACTCATTAATTTCTTTTATAATTTTTAAATCTTCTTGCTCTGATTTCTTAATATATATTTGAAGTATTTCATTTTTTTCAAATTTATATTTTTGAATTTTCATACATGTCACTTGCCTTTTTTATTAATGTATATTAAAAGCTTTTCTTTTACATTCCTCTTTTTTTCTTTATCATTTATCAATATTTCCATATACTGTAATTCATACATCTTTTTTATTTTTTAAAATACTTATAATGTATTCTTTTATTTTTCTGTTGGGTACTTCAATAAAATACTTTTCTATTTCTTCTTGTGTGAAAATTATTTTAAAACTTCTTTCATTCTTATAACTTTCTATCTTCTCTTTACTTAAAATATACTTTTCACCTAGGTTCTTATCTTTCCTAAACTCTCTCTTTATTTTTTGAGCTATTTTATTTGTAATTTCATAATTATAATTTTGTATTATTTCTGCTACCTTAATTTGATTTTTCTCATCTAAAAAACTTATATGTTCTGCTGGATTTATTCCTAACTTTTTATTATTTACAAGTTCTTTTAATTCTGGTATTAAATAATTTAATCTTAAATATTTTTGAAGTGTTCCATTGCTAATATTTTTCTCTTTGCAAATTTCTTTTCTATTTTTGTTATATTCTTCAAAATATTTCTTATAATTTTTTGCTATTTCCATTGGTATATTTTGTGTTACACTAAGTGTACTAAGTGGATCTTTATTTTTGTCTGCCAACTTGCTTTCTTTTATGATCGGCTCATAATCTTCTCCTAATATATCTAAAACTTCTTCTTTACTAATCCACTCCATATTAACACTTTCTAGAATTTCTCCCATTTCAAGTTTTTCTTCCATCATTTTTTTGACTTTCTTCATTTCTTCTTTCTTATAGTAATTTATTAGTAATTGGTTTGTTTCTGCCATAATCAAGCCCTCCATTTAATTTATTTAAAAAACAAAAAGCAAGAAAAAAAGCTAGATTTCTCTAACTTAGTTTCTTGCTTTCAATTTTTCATACTAAGATAATAACATCTTGTTTTTTATACGTCAATGAATGTTTTTTGAAACATTTTTGAAATTTATATTTTGAACATAAATAATAATTTTATATAATTTATAAAATACACTATGTGTATTTTTAATACATTTAATGTATTTTACAATACTAGCAATGTATTTAATTTATAATTCTATTGTTTATTTTCTGCCTTAACTTAGTTATATCAAGTGTTTTGTCACATTTTTGTTGTTCTGTACTTTCTCTGTATTATTTTAACATTTACAGAGAACTAGAAAACTTGTTTTTCTATGTGTTTGCGAGATACACTCTGTATCTCTTTCCTGCCTTTTAGATTTCATTTTTATAGATTATCTTTTATTTCTGGAAATAAATCATATAAGTTATAGCCTAATAAACTATCAAAATATTCCTTTAATTTATATGTTTCTTTAATATGATATTGTGTATTTGAATAAGCCCCTCGTCTAATCATAATATCTATTAATCTTTTATCAATTGTATAAACTTTACTATCTTGTGGACACATTAAGTCACATAAATTTATTATTTTTTCTTCTATTGTGTATTTATGTTTTTTTATAAATTCTGCTATAAAAGTTTTATCATTTGGATTTGGAACTCCTCCAGCCGTGCAAATAATATCATTATTCAAATATGAATGTGTTATGCATATATTGTAATATTCTTCATCATACCCTTTATCTCTTAAATAGTTATATCCACTTATCTCATGTCCGTGAGATTTTCCATTATATTTACCAATATCATGTAAATATCCTAGTGTTATTGTTTTATCTATATCTACATTATATCCTTTTTCAACTAGAGCTTGAGCAATTTTTCCAGCTGTGTCTCCTACACAAATACAATGGTCTATCCATTTATCACTTTGCGTTGTTCCTCTAAAATTTTCTAATATAATGCTTGCTTCATTACTAGTTAATTTCATAATTCATACTCCTTTATCAGACAATTCTTTAATACTATATTATAGATTTTCATTCATTTTTTCCTAATTTTTCAAATAAATCTCTCCATATTTTATCAACATTCAGATAATTAACTACTGTTATTTTATGATTGCTTTCTGTTAGTTCATAAGATGTATCGTCTTTGATATTTGGCTGGCTTACTTCTTCTGTTTCAAACCATTCTTTATTAATCATATAAGCTATAACACTAATATCCCAAATAACTCTTCTTTCTTGTGTCCCATGTACGCCATCATTATAAAACCTTTGACATAAATAATCGCATAATTCACTTTTTCCTTTTAAGAAATGTTCTAGTTCATAAATTGATGTTCTTAAATTTGATGCTACATTTTTGCAAGGTATGATAGTTAGTTTCACTTTTGACTCCAAAATAGTTCTCACAGCTTGTATATCTTGTTTAAAATTAAATTCTTTGTTATCTTTGCTTAAGAAGCTATGTCCTCCAAGCCATATAACTTCAACCTTATCTACTATTTTAGGTTCTTTCTTTATAGCAATAGCCACATTTGTTATTGCTCCTATTGCTAAAATATAGGTTTTATCATTTTTATTAGCAATTTCAATAATTTTATTTACGGCATCATTTTCTTCATTATATCCGTTTTCTGTATAATCTGTTGATCCTTTAAACACTTTATTAGTCCAATCAAAGTTTAGCCAAGTACATATTTTGATTATTTCATCGTAAC
>CALXJY010000031.1 GCA_944388755.1 uncultured Clostridia bacterium
AGAAATTGGAGGAAGTTATCCTCCAAAACCGAATGGCTCTATGTACCTGGCCATCCGAATAACTCTTAATTTTTTCATGGTCGATTGTTTCCTTTCTTATTTATTTCTGTAAATAAATAATTAGTCAAGATATAGAAACAATCAATAATGAAAGTTATATATCGAAAAAGTCAGGCACTGCAATGCCTGAGATTATTGACTAATCACAAGCATTGCTTGCGGAATAGCGAAAGCCATTCTATCTATTTATAGATAGTTATATTATAGCATATTTTCTCTTAAAAATCAACTCGCACAAGGGATTGACGATTTTTATAGTTGAAACAGCTGTCAAAATATGGTATAATTAAAGGTATAGATATAATATTCAAAGGAGTTGATATTATGGCTATATTTAATGATAAAGAATTTGGAATAAGATTAAGAAATGAAAGAAAAAAGGCTGGTCTATCACAAGAAAATTTAGCTTATGCTTTAAATGTTACTAAAAGCACTATAAGTAGATTTGAAAAAGGAATTACCTCGCCTACTCCTAAACAAATTGCAATAATGTGTCATGAAATGAATATAAATGTTAATAAACTATTTGAAAGTTCTGAAAAAATTATGAACAAAGAAAATAGTAAAAATGTATTTAAAACTAATATGTTATATATGTATTATAAAGGAATCTATCCTACAACAAAGAAAACTGCTTTTCTAAAATTTAAAATACAAATTATTGAACACTCTGAAATAGTAGAAGTCAATTTATTAGATTTTAAAACCAATAAAATTTATATGACAGGGTATATGCTATCAGATAATAACAGTACTTGTGATATGATATTTGAAAATTATAAACCTAATAACACTAAATATGAAGTTGGAATTATAACTGTAAATATTTCAAGTAATATGGATGGTTTAATGTTAGGAGTTTTAAGAGCAACTAATTCACAAAATATTCCCAATGATAGAAAATGTGTTATATCCAAAAATAATATTGAATTTACAGAAGAGATAAAAGAATTACTAAAAGTTACAGATGAGGAAAAGACAAACTTTTGCGAAAATGACTGTTGGTATATAGATATTACAAATAAAGAGGATTTTGAAGAATAACTTGTTTATAAAAAACTTGAAGTGTGCTAAATTAGTATGTTTCAAGTTTTCTTATATTTGAACGTAAAATTGATTTAAAAATAGAATAAAGTATTGATTTTAATACACTTTCAGCAATTGTTTGAAAGTGTATTTTTCAGCTTTTTTATGCTTTTTTTGCTATTTTTGGATTTTTATATGTTTTATTTGATTTTTCTATGCTTTTACACTTCAATTACATTCCTCATGCTATCATAAATTCAAGTTCGAACTAAATAAGTTGCTAGCAACTTAAATTTAATTAAGGAGATTTTAAAATATGAAAAAAATTTCAAAAGCAGTTACTAAAAAATTTTCTAAAAAAACTAAGTTTATAGATAATCTTTTTGCCAAAAATGTAATTAGTATAAATGACAAGAAAAACAAAAAATATTTAGATAATTTAGTATATCAAGAATATTTAAAAAATCTAAATAGTGAAAGTAGTGATAGCAATGAAAAATAATGATATTGTAGTTATTTATAAAGAGATTAATAAAGTTCCAAAATTAAAAAAAATAAAAAATGATATTTCTGCATTTAAAAAACTACTTGGTCGGAGAAATTTGCCTAATTTTTTATAAAGATATAGTTGTTGTATGTAAAAAATATAGGAAAAATTTAAAACCTAATATATATATTAATACTAAATTTTTGAGAGTTGGTGAATCTATAAGAGGAAATATTATTATAGCTTCTTACAAAAATAAATCTTTTGTATCTTTAACTAAGGAACAAGCAATTACATATATGAATTTTTTAAAAGATGCTAGTTTTCATTACAATAACACTACTAATAGTCATTATACTCGTAAAGATATAAAGTTTTTTAAAAACTTAGAAAAAGAAGTAATACCATATAATACCGAAAAAAAGCACTCAAATGCAAAAAGAAACAATAATAATGAAGTATTACAAATGATTTTAGCAATTCAAACAATAATTTTAAAGTTTATTAAAAATAATGAAAATTAAATGTGAAAGGTTGGTTGATAAAATGGCGGAACTAAATGATTTAACTAAGAAAATAACAGAAGAAATACAAAATACTGATACAAAAAATATAGTAATTGAAACAAAAGAGATTTTAACACCAGAGCAAAGAATAGCAATAGACTCTATAAGAAGAGTAAAAAATCCATTTAGAATGATTGGTGTTAAAGATGTTATGAATGATTTAAAAGTATGCGAAACAATTGCATATAGAATTTTTAAAAGAAATGACTTTCCTTCAATTAATGTTGGAAAATCTAATCAAATAATGTTACTTTCCTACTTAATATGGAAAATGAGTAGAAGAGTTTAGAGGTGGTGATCAATTCTATGAGTACTAAAAAAGAGAAAATAGGCAGTATTTATTATGATAAAAAGGATAAAAAATGGAAATGCACCTATTATATCCTTGATAAAGAAAGTATGACAGAAAAAAGAAAATATAAGTCTTTCCCAACAGAACAAGAAGCAAAGGACTTTTTAACAAGCATTCAATATCAAAAAGGAAATGAACTTTTTATAAAAAATAATGGCATACCATTAAATCAGCTTATGAGAGAAATTGCGGAGAAAAAATTAGACCTAAATCTAATTGGAGAAAGAACTTATACCAGATTACTTGGAACTATTAATACCATTGAAAAAGCTAGCATATCAAAAAAGAATATTAATGAGATAACCAGTAATGAAATACAAGCATATCTAAATACTCTAAAGAATTATAGTAATTCTACAATAAAGAAAATAAAAGAACAATTTACACAAGCATTTAATGAAAGTATTAACAAAGGCTATATAATACATAATCCTATGAATGATGTTATTAGACCCAAAAGCAACAAGAAAAATAGAACTGTTAGAGCATTAGAAGTAGAAGAACAACAAAAATTAACTAACTATCTTATGAGTACTTCTATTACAAATGAGCCATATAAAGTTATATACTTAATTGAAATGTATTTAGGTCTTCGAATAGGCGAAACTTTAGCTTTAAGAAGTACAGATATAAATTTACAAAAAAATCTAATTTCGGTAGATAAAACTTTGACAACTGATAAGAACCATAAAATTATAATGAAATATCTTCCAAAAACTTATGGAGGAATTAGACAAGTTCCTATTCCATCATTTATAAGAAATGAAATAATAAGTCAAATGATATTAGCCAAAAACAATAAAGATAATCAACTATTTTTAGATCAAAAAGGAAATTATGTAAGACCTAATAGTGCTAATAGAAAGTTAAAAGAATTATTAGAAAAAATGGGAATAACAGGTATAACATCTCATAGCCTTCGCCATACTTATGGAACAAGATGTATTGAAGCAGGAATGAGAGCAGTTGCACTCCAAAGATTAATGGGACATACTGATGTAGCAATAACATTAAATACATATACTTCTGTTTTTAATAAATATAAAGAAGCTGAACTGCAAAAAGTAAATGACTATTATATAAACAATGAAATTATAAATGTAGACAATTTATTAAATGAAAATAGCAATTTATTAAGTAATACTCAAGAGAAAGAAAGATAAATTTGTAAAATTAAATAATAATAAATAATTTTAAAAAATCTTGTATAGGGGTTTATTAAGGGGATTTATCCCCTTAATCATACAGAACATTTTTAATGTTCTAGTATGTTATAACACTTTAAAAGTAGTGTTCATTAAGCATAGATAAAGAGAATTATAATATAGATATTGCTACGAAGCACTACTATAATGAGAAAAAATATTAATTGAAAGGTAGGTTTAAAAATGTGAGTTATGCAATAATTAGAAATACAAACTATAAAATGACAAATCTGGCTGGAATATATAGGCACAACGAAAGAAAAAATACTAACTATTCAAATAAAAATATCAATAAAGAATTTTCACATTTAAATTATTCAATAAAAGCTCCATACTCTACCTATACTAAAATATTTCAAGATATACGAAAGAAATATGATTTAAAAGGAATGATAAAAAAAGTAAGTAATGTAATGTGTGAATTTATTATTACATCAGATAAAGAATTTTTTGAAAGTATAGGTATAGAAGAAACAAAAAGATACTTTCAAACTGCATATAAATTTGTAGCAAATTATAATAATCTTGGAGAAGAATTTATTGTATCTGCAAAAGTACATCTTGATGAAAGCTGTCCCCACTTACATATTTTATTTATTCCAGTTGTTCATAAAAAAGATAAAGACGGAAATAAAATAAGTAAAATAGCCTGTTCTGAATATTGGAAAGGTAAAGACAGTTATAAAAGATTACAAGATAATTTTTACTCATATATGACAAAATCTGGATTCAATTTAGAACGAGGAAATACAATTGACAATGAGCATATACCAATAGAAAAATTAAAAAAGATTACTAATTATGAAGTTCAAGAAATGTTTAAAGAAACGACTCATCATGAACAAGAAAAAACAACAAATGACATTGAAATTATAAGAAATGATTATAAACGCATAATCAATAAGTTTAATACTCTGGCTAATAGATATACAAGAATTAAAAACATAGTAGAAGAAACAATAAGCAAAGCTGAAAAAGTACAAGAAGAAAATTTTGAATTAAGACAAGAAAATCAAAGATTAAAAATTGAAAATTCAAGACTAAAAGATTATATAGATAAAACTTTTGAATATGTTAGTATATTATTTGATTTTTCAAAAGAGAGACTTAAAAGCTTAGTAAATGATTTTATACATAGATTTAATATAAAAGATAGATAGGGTTATAATTTTTTATAACTCTATTTTTTTCCGAGCAAATCTCCGAGCAGATTCCAATTAAAAATCAAAAATTAACAAATAGTAAAAAAAATCAATAATATCAATGTTTTTGAATATTTTTGAATAAAACTAAAAAAAGCTGAAATTGGTTAATTTTTATTTTGCTAATTTTCCGAGCAGGAAATTTGAATATAAAATCTCTATTATACTTGATTTAAATACTATTACAAAGGATTTTTTCCGAGCAAAACCTCCGAGCATATTCCGAGCAGAAATTAAAAAATAATGAATAATGACAAATAATTTTGAAAATAGATTGAATAGAGAAAAAGTCTACAAGTCAATAATGTCAATACTTTCAAATATTTTTGAATAAAAATAAAAAAAGCTGAAATGGGTTAAAATTTTAGGCTTTTGGTGCGGATGAAGGGACTCGAACCCCCACGCCGTTGGCACTGGTTCCTAAGACCAGCGCGTCTACCAGTTCCGCCACATCCGCATATTTACTTGACAATTTATATAATAGCACATTAATAGTTTCATTGTCAAGTAATTGTTATAAAATTTTTCAAATATTACAATTAATCTTATAAATGGCATTTACTTTTTCAAATAGAAGTTACTTTTTTCAATTGACCAAATATTACAATTTATTTTTTCAAGCTGTGAATAGCAGCAACTATTTCAATTAATCATATATAAAGTCACTTAATAAACATTAGTATAATTGCGCTAATTATAGATATAATAAATCCCAAAATTTTTAGTCCACTTGCACCTTCATTTTGATCACCAAAACTAAAAAATTTATTTGTCAAATTACGAGCATCAAATACACATACAACTCCTACTAATATTACTATTATACAAATTAGTCTTCCAATTAATTGAATCATTTTACATACATCCTTTATCCTATTATGTTTTAATCTTACTTTCTTTTTTCTATTTTGTCAATAAGTTACTACTCTTTTTATCCTTCCATTACCCTTCTATTATTCTCTTTTGTGTCTTTCAACCATACATATAAATCCATTTCTTTTGATTTATATACATTTCAAAGATTATTCTAATTAAAAAAACATAAAATTTTAATTTATACAACTTATTCTAAAATCCCTTCAAAGACCGTTACAGCCGGTCCCGTCATATATACACAATTGTCTTTTTCATTCCATTCTATTAATAAATCTCCCCCTAGCAATTGTATGTTTACTGTTCTATTTGTATAACCATTTAAATAACATGCAACTGCCGTGGCACATGCTCCTGTTCCACATGCTAGAGTTTCTCCCGTTCCTCTTTCCCATACTCTCATTCTAAGATTTTGCTTATCTATTATTTGTACAAATTCAACATTTGTTTTATTTGGAAAAAATTTAGCTATCTCAATCAACTTTCCATATTTTTCTACATCAAATTTTTGTACATTATCAACTATTGTTACTGCATGTGGATTTCCCATAGATACACAGGTAAATTTAAATTTTTTTCCTAAAGCATCTATTTTTAAGTTTTTTACTGGTATTTCTGTAGCTATAACTGGTATTTCTTCAGGATTTAATATAGGTTCTCCCATGTTTACCTTCACTGACTGAACTTCACCAATTTTTATATTTTGTAATTCTTTTTGATTTTGCGTCTTTATGTGTAACTCTAAGTTTTTTATTCCTGCTAATGTTTCTACCGTAATATTTGTTTTTGTAGTCAATCCCTTATCATAAACAAATTTTCCAACACATCTTATGCCATTGCCACACATCTCTGCTTCACTTCCATCTTGATTAAACATTCTCATCTTAAAATCTGCAACATCACTTTTACATATAAGAATGAGTCCATCTGATCCTATTCCAAAATTCCTGTTACTTATAAATTTAGCTAGAGATGATGGACTTTTTATATTTTGATGTATTGCATCAATATATACATAATCATTCCCTAGACCTTGCATTTTTGTAAATTTTATCATTATTTCCACCTCTTATAGGTTTATTATAGTAATAGTTTATCATATGATTTTTTATTTGTAAATAATTCAAAAATCTTATAATTTAATACATATATAATATCATAATTATAAAACATACATAAATAAGAATGATATCATAAAGTTCCGCTTCCTAATTGATTTAATTTTTCATTTACTACTTTTTTAAGTTTTAGATTTTCTTGTAAAAATAAACCATTTTCTTTTCCCATTATATTTTGAGCAATTGCTTGAGCTTGTTTTAATATACCCATATCTTCAAATAAATTTGCAATTTTAAATTCGGGCAAACCATGTTGCATTGTTCCAAAAAAGTCTCCACTTCCTCTTAATTCTAAATCTTTTCCCGAAATTATAAATCCATCATTTGTATCACACATTACTTTCATCCTCTTCCTAATATTTTCGCCTTTGCCTTCATATTTTAATATACAATAAGATTGATATTCTCCTCTACCAACTCGACCTCTTAATTGATGTAATTGTGCTAATCCAAATCTTTGTGCATCTTCTATTACCATAATATTTGCATTTGGCACATCAACACCTACCTCAATTACAGTTGTTGATATAAGTATATCTATTTCATGATTTTTAAATTTTAGCATTATATCATCTTTGTCTTTTTGTTTCATTTTTCCATGTAAATAACTAACTCTATATTGTGGGAATATTTCTTTTTGGTATTTCTCACATAATTCTATAACTGATTTTAAGTCATTTTCTTCACTTTCTTCTACCAATGGACATACTATATATGCTTGCCTACCTTGATTTATTTGTTTTTCTATAAACCTATCTATTCTTTCTTGCATATTTTTAGTTACAGCAAATGTCTCTATCTTTTTTCTGTTTGGTGGCAATTCATCTATAATAGAAATGTCTAAGTCTCCATATAATATTAATGCTAATGTTCTTGGTATTGGTGTAGCTGACATTACCAAAACATCAGGATTTTGTCCTTTTTTTACAATTTTATTTCTCTGTCTTACTCCAAATCTATGTTGCTCATCTGTAACAACTAATCCTAAATTTTTAAATTCAACATTATCTTCTAATATAGCATGTGTTCCAATTAATATATCTATATCCCCATTTTTCAATCTTTCTAGTATATCTGTCTTTTTCTTTTTAGTTATACCTGATATTAATAGTTCACATTTTATTTGTAATTCCTGCAACATTTTTTGAAAATTCTCCATATGTTGAGTAGCAAGAATTGCAGTAGGAGCCATTATGGCAACTTGATATCCACATTTAACAGCCTTATATGCACAACACATTGCAACCGCAGTTTTTCCTGACCCCACATCTCCTTGTAATAGTCTATTCATCATTTTGCTTGTTTCCATATCTTTTTCTATTTCTTGTAACACCCTTTTTTGTGCATTTGTTAGTTCAAATGGAAATCTCTGTACCATTTCATTAATTTTATATTTACTACTAAATTCTATTCCTTTTATTTTTAGTATTTCATTTTGTTTTAGCGCCAAAAGTGCTAATTGTGTTATAAGCAATTCCTCAAATACTAGCCTTTTCCTTGCTATTTCAAAATTCTTTAATTCTTTTGGGAAATGAATTAATTTAGTAGCTTCATTTATATTTAATAAATTCTCTCTTTTTAATATATATTCAGGTAATGTTTCTTCTAAATTCCCATAAACTTCTTTTATTGCATTCTCCATTATCTTTCTTATTATATTTTGAGAAAGACTATATGTTAATGGATAAATTGGTATTATCTTTCCTGTATTTGTTGTCATGCCATATTCATCAAAAACTGGATTTGCTATTTGTATTCTACCAAACTTCTTCTCAAGCTTACCATACATCCTATATCTTTTACCTATTGTGAATTTTGATTTTAAGTAACTTTGATTAAACCACACCGCTTCTGCCTGTGCAGTACTATCTCTTAACATTATTTTTTGCATAGTTTTTTTTCCAAATCTTGTCTCTATTATCTTACTTGTTGCAATTACATCTATTAAAGCCTCTTCTCCATCCATACATTCAAACAAAGTCTTTGGTTTACTCCTATCTTCATAAGTTCTTGGATAATATGTTATTAAATCACCTAATGTGTAAATTCCCAATTTATTTAATAATATTACCCTATTTGGTCCTACACCTTTTACATATTTTACATCTTTTTTTAAATCTAACATTTCCTACCTCTTTATATGTATTTTTTAAGGAGGGCTTACCCTCCTTATTTTATCTTTAATAACTTAAATCCAAGCGAATCTGAACTCACTAATTTTATATCTATGCCATCTATGTTTCCCTGTATTGCCTCATTTATTGATAAAGAATGCAAATGGCCATATATGCATTTTTGTACATTATATTTCTTCATTATTTCTATAAATGGTGATTTAATATCATTTAAAAGATTATATGTTGTAATTGGTGGATAATGCATACATACTATTATTGGTTTATCTTTACCATATTTTTCAATACCATCTTTTATTGACAATTCTAATCTTATTGTTTCTCTATGAACTAATCTCTCATCATCAGGATTATTTGATTGTGTCATTCCTTTTGTTCCTGCAAGTATATTTCCCTCTATTTCATAACTATTATTATACAAAAAATCTATATCCTTAAAGTCATTTTCTTTTAGATAATTCCTCATTTTATTTAATGTTGTCCACCAATAATCATGATTTCCTTTTAATAGTATTTTTTTCCCAGGTAATTTACTTAAATATTCAAAATCTTTATATGTATCTTTTAAATACATAGACCAAGAAAAATCTCCTGGTAATAACACATAATCATCATTTTTTATTTTTTGTTTCCAATCATCTTTTATTTTTTGTTCATAACCTACCCAATTATCTCCAAATATGCTCATTGGTTTATTTTCACTAAATGATAGGTGTAAGTCCCCTATTGCATATATTGACATTTACTACTCCTTTTATAGTTTAAGATTTGGTATTGCATTTAAATTTAAACTATCTTTTTTTCCTGATATATAATTATAATATCCTGCTGAACCAATCATTGCTGCATTATCTGTACATAATTTTAAATCAGGCATATATATTTTTATATTATCTTCTTCCAAATTTTTAAATTCTTTTCTAATATAACTATTAGCTGATACTCCTCCAGCTAATGCTATTGTTTTTACATTTGTCATTTGTATTGCTTGTTTTATATTAGCTATTAATACATTTGTTACTGCTTTTTGAAAACTTGCACAAAGATCAGCTTTATTAATATTTGGATCTTTATGATTTAAATTAATTACTGCTGTTTTTATTCCACTAAAACTAAAATCTAAATTTTCAAAATGAGTCTCAGGAAATTTTATATTTGGTGATCCTTGCATAGCTAACTTATCTACCTTAGGCCCTCCTGGATATCCCAATCCTACAACTCTAGCAACTTTATCAAATGCTTCTCCTATTGCATCATCTCGTGTTTTACCCAAAACCTCAAATTCTGTATAACCTTTGACATGAATTATTTGAGTATTACCACCTGACATCATAACACACAAAAAAGGTGGTTTAAGCTCCTTATATGTTATATAATTTGCTGCAATATGTCCCTGTATATGGTTTACACCTATCAAAGGTTTATTTATAGCAAAACTTAAAGCTTTTGCATATGAAAGTCCTACAAGTAAAGCACCCACCAATCCAGGTCCATATGTTGGTGTAACTGCATCAATATCTTCAAATTTAATATTTGCTGTTTCCAATGCCTTTTTTGTTACTCTTGAAATAGCCTCAATATGGTTTCTTGAAGCAATTTCTGGTACTACTCCTCCATATTTTTCATGTATTGGTATTTGTGTATCAACAATATTAGATAATATATCTCTCCCATTTTTTATAACGGCAACTGATGTTTCGTCACAACTTGATTCTATACCTAATGTAATTATTTCCTTCATTACTTAATCTATACTCCTTACTTGCTATATATCTAATAATTTTTAAGTTATATTAATCTTTAGCCAATTCCAAATATTAATCCTGCTAAATTTAATATTCCATTACTTACTGCAGTTAATGCAGGTGTTATTAATGTTCCTGCAAGACCAGTTATCCATAATATTACAAATATTATATAAAATATTTGCTCATTATTTATAAACCATGCTTTTGCATTAGTTGGTAAAAAAGGTATTAATACTTTTGAACCGTCTAGTGGTGGTAATGGTATTAAATTGAATACTCCTAGACCTATATTTATTGATACAACACCTGCTATAATTAATTGTACTGCACTTCCAAGTGTTGAAGTCAAAAAGCTCATACTTGAAAATTTATATATTGCACAATATATTAATGCAAATATAAATGCAAGAATAAAATTCATAATAGGTCCTGCAATAGAAACTATAGCTTCTCCTTTTTCCATTGACATTCTTCTTGTATAATTTCTTGGGTTTACATGTACAGGTTTTCCCCATCCAAATCCTGCTGTTAATAATAATAACATTCCTATTGGATCTATATGATCTTTTGGATTCAAACTTAGTCTTCCTTCTCTTCTTGCTGTATCATCTCCTAATTTATCTGCAACAAAGGCATGTGCAAATTCGTGAAATGTTATTGCAATTAATACACCTGGTATACTTATTAATAAACTAATTATTGAACCAGGATTCATTATATATTGTATCACTGCTATTAATATAAGTACTCCTATTATTATTTGCAATGTTCTTCTATCAAACGAAAAATTAAACATAGAAATTCTCCTAACAAATTTAAATTAATTAAGTGGTTTCATCGTAGGGAATAATAACACATCCCTTATAGATGCTTCATCTGTTAATAACATTATTAGTCTATCTATTCCTATTCCTAAACCTCCTGTTGGTGGTAATCCAATTTCTAGGGCTTGAATATAATCTTCGTCCATCATTCCAGCTTCTTCATCTCCTGCTATTCTTGCTTCAACTTGTTTTTTAAATCTTTCATATTGGTCTATTGGATCATTTAATTCTGAAAATGCATTTCCATATTCTCTTCCAGCTATAAATACTTCAAATCTTTCTGTTAATCTCTTATCTTTTGGACATTTTTTTGCAAGTGGTGAAATTTCTACTGGATAATCATAAATAAATGTTGGTTGTATTAATGTTTTTTCTACATATTCATCAAAGAATAGGCTTATTACATCTCCTCTAGTCTCTTTTGTCTTATTAGGAATCTCTATATTTTTTTCTTTTGCTAAAGCAACTGCTTCTTCATCTGTGTTTATTTTATTAAAATCAATTCCTGTAACCTCTTTTATTGAATCTATCATTGAAATTCGTTTCCAACCTGGCGCTAAATCTATTTCTTGACCTTGATATGTTATTTTTGTTGTTCCTAATACTTCTTCTGCTGTTTTTGAAAAAATTTCTTCAGTTATATCCATCATATCATGATAATCCTGATATGCCGCATATAATTCAAGTTCTGTAAATTCAGGGTTATGTCTTATATCCATTCCTTCATTCCTAAAAACTCTACCCATCTCATATACTTTATCAAATCCACCTACGATTAATCTTTTTAAATTCAATTCAAGTGCTATTCTTAAATACATATCAATATTTAAACTATTATGATGTGTTATAAATGGTCTTGCTGTAGCTCCACCTGAAATTGTATTTAATATAGGTGTCTCTACTTCTAAATATCCTTTTTCATCTAATATTTTCCTTATTGTACTTATAATCTTACTTCTAATTAAAAAGGTCTTTTTTACTTCAGGATTTACGATTAAATCTGTATATCTTTGTCTATATCTTAAATCTGTATCTTTTAAGCCATGAAATTTTTCTGGTAATGATCTTAATGATTTTGAAAGTAATGTAACCTCTTTTGCATGTACAGAAATCTCCTCAGTTCTTGTTTTAAATACAAATCCTGTAATTCCTATTATATCACCTATATCATAAGTTTTAAATTGCTTATAGCTTTCTTCCCCTAAATCATTTATACTTACATAACTTTGTATTTTTTCATCACAGTCTTGTATTGTACAAAATGATGCCTTACCCATAATTCTTTTAGCTATAATCCTTCCTGCAACTGTAACATCTTTTTGTTCAAATTTTTCATAATTTGATTTAATTTCTCCAGCTGTATTTGTTCTATCAAATTTTGTTATTTCAAATGGATCTTTTCCTTGATTTTGTAGTTCTTCTAATTTTTCTCTTCTTACCTGCATTAAATGATTCATATCAAGTTCATCTGTATTTTGATTATTATTGTTTTCTTGCATATTAAAATTCATTCCTTTCTCACTTTGTTTGGAAGTTATACATATATAGTTAATACTTCCATTCCAATCCTTAATTTTATAGATTTTATTATACCTTAATTTTTGCTAAAAGTAAAGGAATTCTGCATTTTTTTTGAACTATAATTGCAGTTTACTTAAAATCATAAAATGTACTAAAAAAAATTATATATTATATTGAATAAATTTAGAGTTTTTTTGGAGTTTATTTAGAATTTCTTAAAGAATTTTACAGAAAGTGTTCAATATAAAATATTGAAAGTATTCCGTAAAATTCTTGTTAGAAATACTTAATAAACGTATTTAACCCTGAAAATTTATGAAATATAATATATAATTCGTTTAAATAATTAATGTTATACAAATGAACTGTAATATATAACTACTATCTTAATTTTCTAAGATTATTTTATTGTTACTTTATTATTTTTTACAGTAATAGTTGTTTCTTTTTCTTTTTTTAATTTTCCATCTAAAATATCCTCTGCTAAACTATCTTCTACTAAATTCTGTATTGTTCTACGTAAAGGTCTAGCTCCAAAGTTTTTATCAATACCTTTTTCAGCAATTAACTTTTTAACAGATTTATCCACTTTTATATTATATTTTTGTTCTTTTAGTCTTTTAACAACTTCCTCTAACATCAAATCTATTATCTTAGATATTTCTTTATCATTTAATTTATGGAATACTATAATTTCATCAATACGATTTATAAACTCAGGTCTTAATTCTTTTTTTACTACTTCCATTACTTCCTTTTTTAGTTCTTCATATTGTTTTTCTGTATTTTCTTCTTCATTTTGATTTGTAAAACCTAGTGCTTTCTTATCTGTAATTACTCTTGCTCCTAAGTTTGATGTCATTATGATTACTGTATCTTTAAAATTAACTGTTCTGCCTTGACTATCCGTTAAACGTCCATCTTCTAAAATTTGTAGCAACATATTCATTACATCAGGATGTGCTTTTTCAATTTCATCAAATAATATAACTGAATATGGTTTTCTCCTTATTTTTTCTGTTAATTGTCCCCCTTCATCAAATCCTACATATCCTGGAGGTGAACCTATTAATTTTGATACTGAATGTGGTTCCATATATTCTGACATATCTATTCTTATCATCGCATTTTCGTCTCCAAATAGTGCTTGAGCTAATGCTTTTGATAATTC
Organism: uncultured Clostridia bacterium; assembly: GCA_944388755.1. GTDB lineage: Bacteria > Bacillota > Clostridia > TANB77 > CAG-508 > CAG-269. The sequence goes on from CALXJY010000031.1 coordinate 14,289, forward strand.
AGTTTTTCCAACACCTGTAGGTCCTAAAAATAAGAATGAACCTATTGGTCTTTTAGGATCTTTTAATCCTACTCTACCTCTTTTTATTGCTTTACTAACTGCTTCAACTGCTTCATTTTGACCTATTACCCTTTTATGCAATTCTTCTTCTAAATGTTTTAGCTTTTCATTTTCATCCTGTGTTATTTTATTAACAGGTATTCCTGTACTTGTACTTATTACTTCTGCTATATTTTCTTCTGTTAATGTTGTTACAGATTTAGTATTTTTATTTTTCCATTTTTGCTCTTCTTCTTTGTATTTTTTTGTCAATTCTTTTTCTTTATCTCTTAATTTCGCAGCATTTTCAAATTTTTGGTTTAATACCGCTTCCTCTTTATCTTTTTTTATTTCTTGTATTTCTTCTTGCATTTTCTTTATACTTTCAGGCTCTGTATATGTCTTAAGTCTTGCTTTTGAAGCTGCTTCATCTATTAAATCTATTGCTTTATCTGGTAAAAATCTATCATTAATATATCTTACAGAAAGTTTTACTGCAGATTCTATAGCTTCGTCTGTTATTTTTACATTATGATGTGCTTCATACTTATCTCTAATTCCTTTCAAAATTTTAATTGTATCACTTTCTGTTGGTTCACTTACATTTACAGGACTAAATCTTCTTTCCAAAGCAGAATCTTTTTCTATATATTTTCTATATTCATTTAATGTTGTTGCACCTACTAATTGTATCTCTCCTCTAGCTAATAGTGGTTTTAAAATATTAGCTGCATCTATAGCTCCTTCGGCTGCTCCTGCACCAACTATAGTATGGATTTCATCTATAAATAATATAATATCTCCTGCTTTTTTTACTTCATTTAATGCCTTTTTTATTCTTTCCTCAAAATCTCCTCTATATTTTGCACCTGCAACCATACCTGATATATCTAAAGTAACAACTCTTTTGTTTTTTAATATTTCAGGAACATCTTCTGACACAATTTTTTGAGCTAAACCTTCAACAATAGCAGTTTTACCAACTCCAGGTTCACCTATTAAACAAGGATTATTTTTTGTTCTTCTTGATAAAATTTGTATTACTCTTTCTATTTCTTCTTTTCTACCTATAATAGGATCTAATTTTCCCTGTTCTGCTTTAATTGTTAAATCATCTCCAAATTGATTTAATGTTGGAGTTTTGTTATAACTTCCTCTTTTACTACTTGAATTTCTATTTATTGAAGTACCACCATCAGATGTATCTGTCTGGTAATCTTCTCCTTCACGTATAACTTTTATAATTTCATTATATAATTTAGGTATATTAATATTTAAATCTAATAAAATTCTTGTTGCCACACAATCTCCTTCTTTTAAAATACCTATAATTAAATGTTCTGTTCCTATAAAATTATATCCTAATTTTCTTGCCTCAACATATGCTGTTTCTATAACTCTTTTAGTCCTTGGAGTAAAATCAACAATCTCGTCTACAGGTTTTTCATGTCCTATTAATTCTTCTATTTTATTTAAGATATCTTCAGCTTGTATATCTTGCATTTGTAATACCTTACTTGCAACTCCATTTTCTTCTTTTGCCAATCCATATAAAATATGTTCTGTTCCTATATAACTATGTCCTAACTCCATTGCAATTTCACTTGCAATCTCTATTACTTTATTGCAACTATTTGTAAATTTATATGTCATAATCTCGTCTCCTTTCTTTTTATATATTCTAAAATTTATGTTAATATTTCTAATTGCATATACAGATTAACCTTAACATATAACAAGTTTAATCTTCTAATTTATTTTTCATTTATTATTTGTTTTATCATTTCAGCTCTTTTTACATCAATTTCCATACCACTAAATTGGTTTCCTAAATATTTTTGAAGATTTGCTGGTTTTGAATACAAATTCATCTTTTGAACCTTCAAATCTGTAAGTTCAGGTAAAATTCCTAAATCTGTTCCTACTTTTAATGTTGCTATATATTCTTTTGCTTCTTCAAAAGAAATTTTTTTACAATTTGACAAAATACCATAACTTCTATATATTTTGTCACTTAAAGTTATACCATCTTTTGCTAGAAATTTTCTAACCTGTCTTTCTTGATCTGTAACCTTTTCAGCTATTACTTTTATCCCATTTATTATTTCTTGTTCTGTAATACCCAATGTTTTAGTATTAGAAATCTCATACACAGATTTAAGATCTTCAATTGGTTTTATATTTATTTCAAAACCACTTAAAGTATTAAATATTGATCTAATATTTCTAGTTTCTGTTAAACCACTTAGTTGCAAAAATACTGATGCTTTTAATCCTGTACCACAATTGTTTGGATATGAGGTTAAATATCCATACTTTTTGCTCTTACTATATCCTAATACATCATCTAACTTTTGATCTAGTTCTATTGCAAAATTCAGAGTATTTTCTAGTTCTAACCCACTACTAAATACCTGAATCTTCAAATGATCCTGCTCATTAATCATTATGCATATATTTTCCTCATCATTTAATAAAATTGCATTTTGTCCTGTTCTGTTTTTTGCAAACTGTGATGTAATCAAATTTTTTTCTACTAAACTTTGTTTTGTTATTTCATCCATATCTTTTAATTTGAAAAATTTTAATCCATATCCAATTGAGTATAAATTATCTTTTATTTTATTTTGCATTTCCTCTAGTTGTTTTTTATCTTTTATATAAAATGGATAACCTTCTATATTTCGTAAAAATCTTATTCTTGTACTTAATACTACATCAGAATCTTTTCCACTTTGCAAATACCAATTCATTTTTTTATCACAATCCCTTCTTTTTTATTATTTTTCCTTATTTTTGTTTATTTCATCTCTTATTTTTGCTGCATCTTCGTATCTTTCTTCTTTTACAGCTTGTTTTAATTCTTCTTCTAATTTAGCTATTTTTGCATCTTCTGTTTTAGCTTTTTCTGTATTAACTTGCTTCTTTTCTTCCTGTTTATTTTTACTAATTTTTCCAAGTCTCCCAATATGTCTATTTGCTCCTTGTATTCTTTTTAATATTGGATCTAATCTAGTTTCAAAAGTCTCATAACATTCAGGGCATCCTAATCTTCCATTTTCTGTAATGTCTTCAAAACTCATACCACAGTTTTTACATCTTATATCTTTTACTTGTTCAATAAGTGGCATAAACTGTGGTTCTGTTAAATTAGCAAGGTCTTCAAATATTCCTCCAAATAAATTTTGTATATTAAAACTTGGAAAGTCCATATCAATATTAAAATTCATTTTATCAGCTATACCTAGTCTTAAGCTACATTCTTCACATAAATTTAATTCCCTTCTAACACCATTTATATTTTCTGTATATCTTACATTTGCTTCTCTTTTTTTACAATTATCACATAACATTTTTAACTCCTCCTTTAAAAATTTCTATTTTCCATATTTATTAACATGTTTTTAAATATTCTTGCTCTAACTTCATCTTTTATGTTTCTTGGTAATTTTAATACTTTATCATTTGTTGCTACTTTTATTAATCTAGCCTGTTCATCATCTAGTAATTTATATGATAACAAATCAGATATTATTATATCTGCATCTTGTTGTGACATCTCATCTCCTATATCATTTATAAGGTCACAAAATATGTCTTCATCATCAAACAACATCTTTTTTATTATTATACTTCCTCCTCCACCTCTTTTGCTTTCCACATAATATCCTTGTGTTGGTTTAAATCTAGTTGAAATAACATAATTTATTTGAGATGGCACACAATGAAATTGTTGCGCCAATTCATTTCTCTGTATTTCTACTTCTTCATACTTATTTAGCATTTCTTTTATAAATTTTTCTATTTCATCTGATATTCTCATTATATTCACCTTCTTTTTTGACTTTGACTTTCTTTGACCTTTATTAACAATTATAACTTGTTTTATTTATTTTTCAAATGTAATTTCTACACATTTTTAACGTTTTTCCTCCTTTTTTATATATTTTTCTCTTTTTTTCTTTATTTTTCTTTTTTTTTCGTATTTTTATCTAATTCATCTGCTTTTTGTTTTTGTTTTTCAGGTGGAATCCAAGCAAAATAACTTGATATAAATTCACCATATTCAGTTGCATCTTCTGCTATTTCGTCTTCCCTATATATTATTTCTTTGTTAATATCTCTGTTTTCTTTTTTCTTCATTTTTCTACCTCCTAAACATTTCTATATTTATTTATGAACAATATTTAATGTTTTTATACATTAATGTGTTTTGTTTTTTGTTGAATAGGAAAAACTTAATTTTTCCCATTCAACGAAAAAGGACACATTTTCGTGTCCTTTTTCTAAAATCAGTTAGACTGTTTGCAATAGTTCTCTAAACATTTCCATATCTTTCTATGGTTAGCATTTATATCTAACCAAGAAACTCTCTTGTCAATCACATATATAATAAATGGAGTATCTCTTGCCCTCGATTTATCTATCATGATTGTATCAATATATGGAATCACTTTCACCAGTTCTGAAGAAATTTTATTGTTACTCGGATAATTTACTTTGAAATTTTCCATTCTTTCTAAAAATTCTTTCCGCTTAATTATTCCTCTTTTTTCCTTTCCAGTTATGTCAATATACTGTAACACAATCTCACTTTTTTTCATCTGATGTCCTCCTTTAGAAAATTTATTTATTCTATCAGAGGCGTTTTATACCTCCGATAAACTCGAAGGTAAAAATACCTTGTTAATATTTGTATTTTACTACATAGAATAAAAAATATCAAGATATTTTTAACATTTTTTTACTATATCTTTTTGGAGTTAATTAAAAAAGTAAATTCTATTCAAATAAAAATAAATAGATTTTAATTGTATTTTAATAGCTATTGTAAGATT
>CALXJY010000032.1 GCA_944388755.1 uncultured Clostridia bacterium
TAGAACAGCAAATAAAAGAAAAATACAAAGCTCCTAGTACAAGGGAAATGTCCATACTTGCCAAATATCAACAAATGGTTGATGGTTTAGTTGATGAAGTTCTAATGAAAGAAATTTTACAAAAAATATAGAAATTGAGTTAGTTATTACACTAGCTCTTTTTGTGGGTTACATTTCCCTGCTTATTAGAAGGGTTAAGAACTATGAAAGAATGGGGATTTAAGTATAAAACTTGTGGCTTTAATTGGATAAAAAGAAATAAGAAAAGTAACACTTTTTTCTTTGGTATGGGACATTGGGCTAGAGCAAATTCAGAATTATGTTTAATTGGAACTAAAGGAACAATTAAAAGAAAATCCTATAAAGTTTCTCAAATAGTATATGAGCCTATTGAAGAACATAGTAAAAAACCTGATATAATTAGAGATAAAATAATAGAGCTTGTTGGAGATTTACCTAGAATTGAACTATTTGCAAGGCATACTGTTGATGGATGGGATTGTTGGGGTAATGAAGTTTAAAAATTTAAATAAATTTTTGTCCCAACTATTGCAAATTTTGTCCCACAATGATATACTATAAAAGTAGAAAGGATTGATAAAGATGAAAAAGAAAAATGTAATTAATTTGATTAAATATCACATAGATGGAAATGACAAAGAATTTAGAAATGAAGCTTATGAAGTCGCTACAGATTTTCAAAAAAATGGAGATGAAGAGTTAGCAAGATATATAATGGCATTGTTATCAAATGCAAATACTTTTAGTCCTCAATTTGTTGAAGATTATTCAGATTTTTTTATAAAAATAGACAATCCTTCAAATACTTTTAAAGTGCCAAAATCTATAGAAATAGATATAATGGGAATATTAAATGCTGTTAATAAAAAATCAAATGTAAATAAATTCTTGTTTGTAGGAGACTCTGGTACAGGTAAAACAGAAGCTGCAAAACAAATTGCCAGAATATTGGATAGAGAATTATATTCAGTGCAATTTGATAGAATTGTAGATAGTAAACTAGGTCAAACTTCCAAAAATCTTATACAAGTTTTCGATGATATAAATTGTTTAAAGCAACCAGATAAGGTAATTATCTTGTTTGATGAAATTGATGCTATTGCATTGGATAGGATTAATTCTAATGATTTAAGAGAAATGGGAAGAGTAACATCTACATTACTAAAAGAATTTGATAATTTAAATGAAAAAATTTTACTAATCGCAACTACAAATCTATATAAACAATTTGATAAAGCACTATTAAGAAGGTTTGATTATATTGTTGATTTTAATAGATATAGTAAAGAAGATTTAGAAGAAATAGCAGATACAATAATTACTTCTGAATTAAAAAAATATTCAAATATCAAACCAGAATATAAAATACTAAATAAAATTTATAATTTAGTAGAAAAATTACCATATCCAGGGGATCTAAAAAATATAATAAGAAGTTCAATAGCATTTAGCGATATGACAGTGGAATATGGATATTTATCAAAGATTTATGAAGCAATAACTAACGAAAAATTAACAAACAATTTAAAGAAACTTCAAGAAGAAGGGTTTTCTGTCAGAGAGATTGAAAAATTAACAGGAATTTCCAAAAGCAGTGTGGCAAGGGGGATAAACAATGAATGATTTATTAGAATTAAAAGGAAGACTAGAGTCATCAAAATACAAAGGACTAATGGATTATTCGATAGCCAAGACAAAAGAAATAAAATCTGATGATTTAGTTAGATTAAAGAAAGATTTAGAGAGATTGAATAGATATTGGAAAGATAAAACTATAATACCTGGAGCATTAATTAGTGTATATTACAATAGAGTAATTCCAAAATCTGCAAGATTAAAAGGTTTTTTCTCTGTGGGAAGTGAGCCATCAAATAACTATGTTAGGGGAGTTAGATTTTCTGATATCAATGATAAAAAGCACATAATCACATATTATATAGACAAAAATATTTTAGGGAAAAGTATAGATAGAATAAATGCATTAATAAATATTACAAAAGAAGGTTTTGATGGAGTTATAAATTCAGAGAATTTTAAATCGATAGACAAAAAAGAGTCTCTATTAAAAAAACATAATATGGCTAAAAGTGTATTTAAAAAATATATAACAGATTTAATAGATATTGAAAAATTTGATGTATATGAAAATGATGATATTGTTGATGAAGCGAAATCTTACATAACAATTTTTGATACAGGAATAAATATAGTAGAATTAATGCAAAGAGTAGGACTAAAAAATACGGAATATGAAGTATTTTCAAATGATACAATATATGTTAATAATTCTTCAATATTATATAAAATTAGACAAAATGCATCATATTTAGTTTCTATGGCTATGACAGATTTTGCAACTTACTATCAAGAAACGGAAAATAAAATAGATACAAGCACAAATTTTTTAGATATGCCATCACCAACAAATGAACCAACCATTGGAGTTATAGACACACTATTTGATAAAAATGTATATTTTTCTGAATGGGTTGATTATACAGATTGCTTAAATAAAGATATGCCAAGAGAAGCAGAAGACTATATACATGGAACTGAAGTATCTTCGATAATTGTAGATGGAGCTAGGTCAAATCCAAAATGGGATGACGAATGTGGTCTTTTTAGAGTAAGACATTTTGGAGTTGCAAAAGCAGGGGTTAATAATTCGTATGACATAATTAATCAAATAAAAAGAATTGTAAAAGAAAATAAAGATATCCATGTGTGGAATATTTCATTAGGTTCTAAATTTGAAATAAGTCAGAATTATATATCTCCAGAAGCAGCCGCTTTAGATGAAATACAATATGAAAATAATGTTATATTTGTTGTGGCAGGAACTAATAAAAAGAATTCAAAGGAAATAGTAAGAATAGGTGCTCCAGCAGATTCTATAAATTCGTTAGTTGTAAATGCTGTAGATAAAAATGGGGATAAGGCAACATATGCTAGAAAAGGAAAAGTATTATCCTTTTTTGTCAAACCGGATGTATGTGCATTTGGAGGAGATTCAAATGAATATATAAATGTTTGTACTCCTACTGGACTAGATATTCAAAGAGGGACATCATTCGCAGCACCATGGATTTCAAGAAAATTAAGTTATTTAATAGATAAAATGAATTTATCTAGAGAAATAGCTAAAGCTTTAATAATAGATTCTGCTGTTGGATGGAAAACAACTAATGTAGATGAAGAATATTTGGGATATGGAGTTGTACCAACAAAAATATCAGATGTTATGTTATCGCAAAAAGACGAAATTAAATTTTATATAGAAGGAAATGCAGATTCATATTATACATATACATATAATTTACCTGTACCGATGGTAAATGAAAAATTTCCATTTTATGCTAAAGCTGTTTTATGCTACTTTCCTAAATGTACTAGAAGTCAGGGTGTCGATTATACGAATACAGAACTAGATTTGCAATTTGGTAGAATGGGTACGAAGGATATAAGGTCAATTAATAGAAATACCCAAGGTGGTGAATTAGATAGAGCAACCAACGAGGCAACAGCTAGAGATTTATATAGGAAATGGGATAATGTTAAAGTGGTGGTTGATGAAATAAAAGATACAAAAGTTCCAAGAAAAAGTTACAATTCTAATTTATGGGGGATAAAATTAACCAATAAAGAGAGGCTAGAAAGAGATAGAGGATTAAAATTCGGCGTTGTAATAACATTAAAAGAAATGTTTGGAAAAAACAGAATACAAGAATTTATTGATCAATGTACTATGAGAAATTGGATTGTTAATAGAGTAAATATAGAAAATAGATTAGATATATATGCATCAGCAGAAGAAATAATAAAATTTGATTAATATAAGAAAAGACTTTGAAAAATATTTCAGAGTCTTTTTTGATGGAAAGGAGTTGATGAAATTGATCTTAGCAATTACTAGGGATAATGAAAAATTAATTTATGAGGTATGTAAAGAAAATGGCTTTGAAAATCCACAAGTATTAACAGGTGTTGATAGTTTAAAAAAGTTTGCAGTTCAAGAACTTAGAAACTTAAATAATTATAAGCAAATTGTATATGAAAAAATATTTAATTATAGCTTTTATTTTAATATTTGGAATTGCAATATTGTCAACATACATAACTTATCAAAAAACAAATTCAGAAAATGTTATAGAAAATATAAATCCACAAAATATAGTGGAAAATGTGGAAAGTACAAATCAATTACAAACTTCAGATAAACAAACAACATCAGAACTGCTAAATAATAACATAACTCAATCACAAAAAGAAGTTACTAAAAAGACTCTAGTTGTTGAAAGTGAAACTGAAGTAAAAAACAATAAGAATTCTACTCCACAAGTTACTACCAATAATAAACAACCTATTGCTGAAGTAAATCAGGAAAATACAGAAATAAAAAAAGATAATAACAATACACCACAAACAAAAGATGAATCCATACAAGTACAACCTGAAAAAACGGAACAAGAAGTTGTCAAAGAAGAAAAGCCTGTAACTATTGGAGAAGAATATAAAATTAATGATTCTATGATTAACACTATAAAAAAAGTTATAAATAGTAATCAAAGTGAAGATATGAAATTATATGGATATAACATTGTTATAGATAGTTCTATTGTTGAAGATACTTCTCAATTTATATATACTAAACATACACATTGTATAAATTAATAAATTATGTTATAACTAAAATACAAACTGAAACATATGCCAAATAAAAATAAAATGAGGAAAGTGATTAGAAATGAAATTCATAATAATGAGTGACATACATGGAAATATATGGACGTTAAAAAAATGTTTTAAATATATAGAAAATATGAACTTTGATGCAATAATATGGTGTGGAGATTATGTCACAGATGTTCCAAAAGGACATGAAGTATTAGAAACTATAAAAATGTATGCGAAAAAATATAAAAGTTATATAATAAGAGGAAATAGAGAAGAATATATTTTACAATATGCAAGCAACAAACATAAAGATTGGAAAATAAATACTCGCTATGAAAATATAGTATACACATACGAATCATTAACAAATAATGATATAAAATGGATTAAATCTTTACCCAAAACTATAGAAATAGAAACCAAATATGGAAAAATATATGTATCACATATACTTAATTGTGAATATGTAGATAAATGTAAATACAAAATATTCGGACACTTGCATGAACAGTGCGAATTTGTAAAAGATGAAACAAAATACATAGACCCAGGATCAATTGGATTAAACACTAATAGAGCACCAGGAGCACAATTTACTACATTAGAAATAACAGATGAATATGAAATAATAGAAAAATACAATGTAAAATATGACATACAAAAACCAATTAATGAAATTAAAAAATTGGAAATGGATATAAAAGGCTATAGATGGGGAAAATTAATAATAAAAACAATAGAAAAAGGAATAGATTATCCACAAAAATGTATCACAGAATATAATAAATTAAAAAATAAGTACAATATTACAGATGAATCTATAGAAATGTGGAATAAAGCACTAGATAAAACGATAATCGAAGAATAAAAATATATGAGCTTAAAATATTATTTTTTTGCTCATATATTGATTTACAAATCATATCGATTTTTTAATCAAAATATTAAATTATAAGTTATATATTATTAATCAATTTTATAAAACGGACTAAATTTTTTGCCCAATATACTTTATAATTCCATGAAAATGAGGAGAACCGTGAGTATTATCCAAAAAGTATTCATCAGAAATATACAAAGTTTTAAAATCTTTAAAAAGCTCTAAAATCTCGTTTTTTGAAAAAAAGCTAACATATGTATCATCATAAAGCTTATGACAAATATGATTATCTAATATTTCAAAAAAATCATTTTTCATAAATTTAAGTTTAGGATCATCAAGAGAAAATACTGAAATATAAACAATACCATTCTTACATAAATTATATTTTATATCATCAATAATAACATGAACATCATCTTTATGAAGAAAATGTAAAACATTTAGAGACATAATTAAATCAAATTTATTAGGTTCAATTTCAAAATGTCTTATATCAATATTATAAGTTTTAATATTAGGGTAATTATCATTTAAAAATTTAGTAGCTTTATTAGAATAGTCAACACCAACTACATTGTAACCATGAGAAGACAAATATACAGAATTTTTACCAGTCCCAATTCCTAAATCTAAAATGTTTTTACCAGGTAATAAACATAGATATGATTTTAAGATTTTATCAATGTGAGTATATTTAACAGAAAAGTACGAACCATCTTTTTTATCAAAATCAAAAGGTTTCCCAACCATAAACAAATCACACCTTTCAAAATATATAAATAAAGTTTTTCACATAATACATGTTATATAATTCAATAAATTAAGTCTTTCGAGTAATATATGCTATAAAATTAATACAAACTTCCTCATCAACAAATATAATAAACAAATATCATTCTCATACTATACAATAAAATGATTTATTTTATTAAATTCTTAATTAATATTTTAATAGATTATTAATTTAATTTCAAGTCATGTTAAAATATTAATAATCATGTTAAAATTTTTGTGTCAATAGTATTTGAATATATTTTACTTTTTCAATTAACTTGTCAATAGTTTTTGAAAATGTCTTAAAATTTTTGTGTCAACCATTTTTAAAAATGTCCTAAAATTTTTGTTGACTTTCAGGCTAATTCGTGATAAAATATTAAACGTTAAAATGAAATGGTATAAAAACATTTCATAAAAAATAAGGAGGTGAAATTTAAGTGCCAACAATTAATCAATTAGTAAGAAAAGGAAGAAAAACAGGAGTAACAAAATCAACTGCACCAGCTTTACAACATGGATATAACTCTAAAAATAAAAGATTAACAAACAATAGAGCACCACAAAAAAGAGGAGTATGTACAGTTGTAAAAACAGTTACACCTAAAAAGCCAAACTCAGCTTTAAGAAAAGTAGCAAGAGTTAGACTATCAAATGGATATGAAGTTACATCTTATATCCCAGGTATAGGACATAACTTACAAGAACATAGTGTTGTTCTAATTAGAGGAGGAAGAGTAAAAGACCTTCCAGGTGTTAGATATCACATAATCAGAGGAACACTAGATACAGCAGGAGTTAAAGACAGAATGCAAGCACGTTCAAAATACGGAGCTAAAAAACCTAAAAAATAAAACAAATTAAAATCAGAAATTTAAACATTTTTTAGATAAATAATATAAACTTGATAAAGAACATCCAATTTCAATATTATTTGTCAAAAATGAATAATTTTACTATTTTAAATTTGTCTAAAAAGCAGGAAAAAACAAATTAAAAACTAGTGCTTGTACTCTTACTAAACTTAAGGTACTTAAATTTAGAATAGATTATAAAGCACTATACGGGAAAGAAAATCTTTCCAGAGTAACTTTGGTATTTCATATAAATACCTATTAAAAAGAAAAGGAGTGAAGAATAGTGCCAAGAAGAGGATTTATAGCAAAAAGAGATGTATTACCAGATCCAATATATAATAGTAAAGTTGTTACAAAATTAGTAAACAATATTATGTTAGATGGTAAAAAATCAGTTGCTCAAAAAATAGTATATGATGCATTTGACATCATAAAAGAAAAAGAAGGAAAAAATCCTTTAGAAGTTTTTGAAGCAGCTTTAGAAAATGTTATGCCAGTTCTTGAAGTTAAAGCAAGAAGAGTAGGTGGAGCAACATACCAAGTTCCACTAGAAATTAGACCTGAAAGAAGACAAACTTTAGGACTAAGATGGTTAGTAACATATGCAAGAAATAGACATGAAAAAACAATGGCTGAGAAACTAGCAAATGAAATTATGGATGCTGTAGCTGGAAATGGTGGAGCATTCAAGAAAAAAGAAGACACACACAGAATGGCAGAAGCAAACAAAGCATTTGCTCATTATAAGTGGTAAAATTCTGATTAGAAGTAAAAATATAGATATTAAAGCTTCCAATCAATACAATAAATAATATAAAAACAGCAGGAATTTAGAAGGGAGGAAATATAAAATGGCAGGAAGAGCATACCCACTTGAAAGAACAAGAAATATAGGAATAATGGCTCATATCGATGCAGGAAAAACAACAACAACAGAAAGAATATTATTCTATACTGGAAAAACACATAAAATAGGAGAAGTTCATGAAGGAGCAGCAACAATGGACTGGATGGAACAAGAACAAGAAAGAGGTATAACAATTACATCTGCTGCTACAACATGTTTTTGGAACAATAACAGAATAAACATTATAGACACACCAGGACACGTTGACTTTACAGTAGAAGTTCAAAGATCTCTAAGAGTTCTAGATGGAGCAGTAACAGTACTAGCTGCCAAAGGTGGTGTACAACCACAAACAGAAACAGTTTGGAGACAAGCTGACAAATATCAAGTTCCAAGAATGGTATATGTAAACAAAATGGATATCACAGGAGCAAATTTTATGCTTTGTGTAGAACAATTAAAAAATAGATTAAAAGCAAATGCAGTTCCAATCCAATTACCAATTGGAGCAGAAGATCAATTTAAGGGTATAGTTGATTTAATAAAAATGAAAGCTTTTATCCATAAAGATGATTTAGGAAAAGAAATTGAAGAAACAGAAATACCTGATGACATGAAAGCAGATGCAGAAAAATTTAGAAACCAAATGATTGAAGCAGTCGCAGACCAAGATGAAGAATTAATGATGAAATACCTAGAAGGAGAAGAACTAACAGAAGAAGAAATCAAAAAAGGTCTAAGAGTAGGTACAATAGCAAATAAAATTGTTCCTGTAACATGTGGTTCTTCATACAAAAATAAAGGTGTTCAAGAATTATTAAATGCAATTGTAGACTATATGCCATCTCCTTTAGATATACCACATATCAAAGGACAAACATTAGATGGAGAAGAAACAGAAGCTAAAACATCTGATTCAGAACCATTTGCTGCATTAGCATTTAAAATTGCTACAGACCCATTTGTTGGAAAACTATGTTTCTTTAGAGTATATTCAGGAACATTAGAATCAGGTTCAACAGTATTAAATTCTAGTAAAGATAAAAAAGAAAGAATAGGAAGAATTCTACAAATGCACTCAAACCATAGAGAAGATATAGAAAAAGTATATGCTGGAGATATCGCAGCAGCTGTAGGATTAAAAGATGTAACAACAGGTAACACTCTATGTGACCCTGACCATCCAATTATACTAGAATCAATGGAATTCCCAGAACCAGTTATTGATATTGCAATTGAACCAAAAGATAAAGCAGCTCAAGAAAAAATGGGAATAGCTTTAACAAAACTTGCAGAAGAAGACCCAACATTTAAAGCATATACAAACCAAGAAACAGGTCAAACTATTATTGCAGGTATGGGTGAATTGCACTTAGACATTATAGTTGATAGACTAAAAAGAGAATTTAAAGTAGAATGTAATGTTGGTAAGCCACAAGTTGCTTATAAAGAAACTATTAGAAATAAAGTTAAAGTACAAGGAAAATTCATTCGTCAATCAGGAGGTAAAGGACAATATGGTGATGTGTGGTTTGAGATGGAACCATTAGAGCCAGGAAAAGGAATAGAATTTGAAAGCAAAATTGTTGGTGGAGCAGTACCAAAAGAATATATTAAACCAATCGAACAAGGTATGAGAGAAGCAGCTGAAAGCGGTGTACTTGCTGGATATCCAGTTATAGACTTTAAAGTATCATTAGTAGATGGTTCATATCATGAAGTAGACTCTTCAGAAATGGCATTTAAAATAGCAGCATCTATGGCATTTAAAGAAGGATGTAAACAAGCAAAATCTGTTATACTAGAGCCAATAATGAAAGTTGAAATAACAGTTCCAGAAGAATACATGGGAGATGTTATAGGTGATATAAATTCAAGACGTGGAAGAATGGAAGGTATGGATAGTGATGACGGAATGCAAGAAATACATGCATTTATACCACTTTCTGAAATGTTCGGTTATGCAACAGATTTACGTTCAAAAACACAAGGAAGAGGAACATATTCAATGGAACCATCACATTATGAAGAAGTTCCAAAATCAGTGTTAGAACAAATAATAGCATCAAGAGCAAAAAAAGAAGCTTAATTAAAAATAAGTAAAAAATTAAATAAAATCAATTAACAAAATTTTCTAAAAGACTTGCATTTTTAGCCAAAATGTTATAAAATGCTAGTACAAAAATAAGTTATTAAATTTTTATTATAATAATAGTAGTTGTGAAATCAAAACAACTAACTAAAATTAAGGAGGAATATAAAATGGCAAAAGCAAAGTTTGAAAGAACAAAGCCACATGTTAACATCGGTACAATCGGACATGTTGACCATGGTAAAACAACAACAACAGCAGCTATTACAAAATATTTAGGTTTATTAGGAAAAGCTAAATATGAAGCATATGATGCAATTGACAGTGCACCAGAAGAGAGAGAGAGAGGAATCACAATCAATACAGCACACGTAGAATATGAAACAGATAAGAGACACTATGCACACGTTGACTGCCCAGGACACGCAGATTATGTTAAAAACATGATTACAGGTGCTGCACAAATGGATGGAGCTATCTTAGTTGTTTCAGCAGCAGATGGTCCAATGCCACAAACAAGAGAACACATTTTATTAGCTAGACAAGTTGGTGTTAAATACATCGTTGTTTACTTAAATAAATGTGATATGGTTGATGATCCAGAACTATTAGAATTAGTTGAAATGGAAGTAAGAGACTTATTAACAGAATATGGTTTCCCAGGAGATGATATTCCAATTATAAAAGGATCTTCATTAAAAGTATTAGAAAGCACATCAACAGATCCAAATGATCCAGTATATGCACCAATCAAAGAATTAATGGATGCAGTTGATAGTTATATACCAACACCAGAAAGACCAATTGATCAACCATTCTTAATGCCAGTTGAAGACGTATTCACAATTACAGGACGTGGAACTGTTGCAACAGGTAGAGTAGAAAGAGGAGAAGTAAAACTACAAGACGAAGTTGAAATCATAGGTCTAACAACAGAAAGAAGAAAAACTGTTGTTACAGGTGTAGAAATGTTCAGAAAATTATTAGACCAAGCAGAAGCTGGAGACAACATAGGTGTTCTATTAAGAGGTATAGATAGAAAAGACATCGAAAGAGGTCAAGTACTATGTAAACCAGGAACAATCAATCCACACACAAAATTTACTGCAGAAGTTTATGTACTAACTAAAGACGAAGGTGGAAGACATACACCATTCTTCAATGGATATAGACCACAATTCTATTTCAGAACAACAGATGTTACAGGTGTTATTGAATTACCTGCTGGAACAGAAATGGTTATGCCTGGAGATAATGTTTCAATGACAATCGAATTAATTACACCTATCGCTATAGAAAAAGGATTAAGATTCGCTATTCGTGAAGGTGGTAGAACAGTTGGATCAGGAGTTGTTTCAGAAATTTTAGGATAATAAAAAATTGAAGAACAATAAAATAAAAAGATGCAAATGAAGTGAACCCAAATTATTAGACAAAAAAGTTTAATAAGGAGGGTTCATTTTTATGGCAAAATATGTAGTATAATTTAAATTGCATCTTTTTTGTCATATACAAAATATATAAAAATATAATTAAATAGAGGTATTAAAATGATTATAAAATTAAAAAGACTATTATTAATATTTATATATATTTGTATAATTCCATGCATTGTTTTAGCAGATGATGTACAAGAAGAAACAGAACTCACAAATGCAGAAATACAAGAAACATTAGAAATATCAAGTAATAACAAAGACATATTAAAAGATATCAATTCACGAGCATATATAGTCATAGATAGAAATTCAAATAGAATATTATGTGGAAAAAATGAACTAGAAAAAAGAAAAATGGCATCAACAACAAAAATAATGACAGCAACTGTAGTAATTGAAAATACTAATCTATCAGATACAGTAGAAATATCAAAAAAAGCAGCAAACACAGGGGGATCTACATTAGGAATAAAAACAGGTGATAAAATTACAATAAAAGATCTACTATATGGTTTAATGTTAAAATCAGGAAATGACTGTGCAGTAGCACTAGCAGAATATACAGGAGGAAGTATAGAAGGATTTGCAGAATTAATGAACCAAAAAGCATGTGAATTAGGGCTAGAAAATACACATTTTGAAACACCACATGGATTAGATAGCGAAAACCACTATACAACAGCATATGAACTAGCAATTCTTTCAAATTATGCAATGAAAAATAAAACATTTGCCCAAATAGTAGGAACAAAAAATTATACTATAAATATTAATGGATATCCTAAAAATATAAATAACACAAATGAACTATTAGGAAATCTAAATGGTATATATGGAATAAAAACAGGCTTCACAAATGGTGCAAATAGATGCTTAGTTACATGTTGCAAAAGAAATAACATGGATATTATATGCGTAGTTTTAGGTGCAGATACAAAAAACTACAGAACAAAAGACAGCATAAAACTAATAGAATATACATTTAAAAATTTTGAACCAATTAATGTAGAAGAAAAAATGAAAGAAGAATTTTTAAAATGGAAAAATAAAAACAAGTTTTCAATTATAAAAGGAAAAACAAAAAATATAGAATTAGAGATGGAAGAATTAGAACACTCCACAATTCCAATTTTAAAAGAACAAATTTCAAATATAGATATATCAATAGAATGTGAAAACAAATTATACGCACCATTAATAAAAAATACTAAAATTGGTAATATAACCCTAAAAATAAATGAAGAAATAATAGCCAAAGCAAATATTTTAAACAAAAATCAAATAGAAAAAAAGTCAGTATATGACTATTTACTACAATTTTTTAAAGACTATAAAACATATTTCAATAAATTATACGATTATTAAAAAAATCACAAAGTCATAAAATTTTAAATACTTTGATTTCTCTCTGTGACTTTCCACTAATTTATTCTGCACAAATTTTACATATGCAAAATTATGTACAATAATTTACTCTATTAGAAAATAAAAATGACATATAAGTTTTTATTCTAAATGCTTATATGTCGTTTTTAATATAAATTATTGAGCATTATCTTTTATATAATTTACAACATCTCCAACTGTTACAACTTTTTCTGCATCACTATCTGGAATTTCCATATCAAATTCTTCTTCGATTGCCATAACTAATTCAACAATATCTAAAGAATCAGCACCTAAATCATCAATAAAAGATGCTTCCATAGTAACTGCTGTATCTGTTACACCTAATTGTTCAACAATAATTCCTTTAACTTTTTCTAAAATTTCTTCTGAACTCATTTGTAAGAGTTCACCTCCTCTCAAGTTTGCAAATGATATATTCATTTGATTAATTCTTTATCATATTACCTTTATATTATATGATTATTAATTTGTCAAGTATTTTATTAAATATTTTCATTTTTATACTAACAAGTCGAAAAAACATCAAGAATTAGGCTTATAAAAACTATTTTTTTGCTGTTTTATCTATTGCTTCAATCATTTTATCAACTGCTTTATTTTGAACAAATTGTTCTGCCTGAATAATAGTATATTCAAACAAGATATCATCACTACTACCATGAGCTTTAACAACTGGCTTTTTAACACCAAGGAATAAAGCTCCACCATAAGACTTATAATCCATTGTTTTTCTAAAACGATTTATAGCAGGTAAACAAGGTAAAGCAAGAATCTTAGATAACCAATTTCTCTTTAGGCTTTCAGAAAGGGAAGTCTTAACCAATTTTCCTAAACCTTCAGTTGTTTTTAAAAAGACATTACCAGTAAAACCATCTGCAACAATAGCATCAACTTTACCTGAAAAAGCATCTCTACCTTCAACATTACCAATAAAATTTATATCTAATTCTTCAGACTTTTCCATTAAAAGTTTATAACTTTCACGAACCAATTCATTTCCTTTTGTTTCCTCTGTACCAATATTTAATAAACCAATTGCAGGGTGTTCTATACCAAATGTATTACGTATATAGATAGATGACATTTGAGCAAATTGTAATAAATTTACAGGTTTACAATTAGTATTAGAACCAGCATCAATCAAAACCAATCTACTATGATATGCAGGCAAAATACCTGCTAATGCAGGTCTATCTACACCCTTAATTCTACCAACAATTAAAGTAGCACCAGTAAGAAGAGCCCCAGAATTTCCAGCAGAAATAAAAACATCACCTTCATCTTCCTTAAGCATCCTAAAACCAACAACCATAGAAGAATCTTTTTTATGCTTAATGGCTACAGTAGGAACATCTTCCATCTCTATTGTTTCTGTAGCATTTTTAATTTTTAATCTATCAGAAATATCTTCAATTTCTTTACCATAAAATTCTTTTACTTTTGACCTTATAACATCTTCTTTTCCAACTAATACTACCTCAGCTTTAACTTTATTTATTGCATTTACAGCACCTTTTATATTTGCATCAGGAGCATTATCTCCACCCATTGCATCTAATATTATTTTCATGACTTCCTCCATAATATATCTATATTTACAATACATATATTTTATTATGCTTTATAAAAAAAAGCAAGAGTTTTTTTTATAAAATAACACAAAAAAATGCTAAAGTATAAACTATAGCATTAGAATATCAAGATTTTTTTGGAGGAGTATATTTTACAATATCACCTATTTCACAATCAATAGTTTTACAAATTCTTGCTAGTAATCCTAAATCAATTTTTTGCATATCATTTTTACAATATTTCAGCAATTGACCATAATGTATTTGCGCATTTCTTGATAAACTAGAACGACTTATATTATGACTTTTCAAAAATTCATCTAACCTTAAATCTACTTTGCCCCAGTCTTCCATATTTTAACACATTCCTTTCAAAAAGGCACAAACTGGTTGGAAAAGAATTAAATTTAAAGTGAAGCTTACCACTATACACTGTCAAAATTGTAATTATTTTTCAACCTTTACCACCTTTTACAAAAAAATAGTAACACTAAAAATAAATTATAACAACTAGGAATACACATACTATGCACAAACATAATAGAACTAATAGTTCCATATAATCAAATATTAAAAGAACGATAAAAACAATAATCTATATATAAAAGCGTATTTTAACATAATGTGTAAGTAAAAGAAAAAATAAGGTCAATTGAAAAAGTAATTTCTACTTGAGAAAGTAAATTCCATTTGTAAGATTAATGTCTAGTTTTAGGTATTTTTCTTTGTTTGAATATTGTATTTTTTAATAAAATAATGTAAAATTAATATATAGAAACGAAAAAAAATTGCATGGCAAATAAGCAAATAGTGTTAGATTTTTTAAAGTGTAAGACTAACTTCTATTCGCCTAAAAGGTACTAAAAAGCTATTCAATTAAGTAAGTGTTTCTAGTTTTTAAATTTTAATTTATTTAATTTTTAAAAGATAGGGTTTTAGGGTGACTCTATCTTTTTCAATCTTTTGTATATTAAGTTTCTTTGGTATTTCTTCTCCATAAAAGAAAGTAAAAGCCTCATATGGTGTTTTACCACCAAGAGATTTCCTTGGTACTGAATTTATATGAGAAAACATTAAATCAAGTTGATCTTGTGTTAAATGAGCTAAATTTCTACCATTAGGTAGTATTTCTTTAATAAAGTTATGATTGTTTTCTACATGAGGTTTTTGCTGTGATTGTTGTGCATCACAATAAAATATTTTAGATCTACACTCACCTGTTTCAATATTAATTTCAAATGCTTGAGGATTAGAAAACTCACTACCTCTATCGGTTAAAAGTAACGAAAATAATTTTTCATAATCGTCTTGTAAAATATCTTGAAACTTGTCCAATGAACTAACCATAGACATTACAGTTTTTTCTTGATGAAGGACACCTATCATGAATCCAGTATGTTCAAATATAAATGTTTGAATAAATGGACCACAAGAAAAATTGTAAACGGTATCCATTTCAGTAGTAGGAATGGATGGATTATCTTTTATGAATTGAAGATAATCTTCGTATTTATGACCTTCATAATTAGCTGGTTCATTCCTTTTCTTAAGTTTTTTACTTCTAATTTTTCTTTTAACTTTTCGTTTTAATGAAAGATTAGTAATGCCCCAATTTTTAAACAATCCCATTTCAATATATGTATACAAAGTCTTGGAACATTGTTTGATCTCTTTATGATTTTCTAAAATTGTATAAAGAGATTGACCTTGATTGATTAAAGGAGCAATAATTTCAGCAATTTGTTTTAATTCAGGATAAGTTAGATTTACTCCTTCTCGAGAGTCTTTTAAGGAATACAAGTAATTCTGATTAGCAATTTTAGCTTTGTAAAAATATTTTTCTAACTTGCATTTCTTTAAATTAGGACAACCATTACAAGCACCAACGAAACGGTCACGTCTAAAGCAAGGAGATTCTTGAAAACGATTACATTTTTTAAAACAATGTTTACATTCTTGTAAATGAATACAAGAAGAAATTTCATTAAAAAAATTAGAAGGTTTTAATTTTCTGTTTCTTTTAATTTCTTTTGCAACAGTAGAAGGACTTTTACTAATTAATTTAGCTATTTCAGATTTATGAAGTCCTTGAGAAATACCTTGTTCAATAGTAATTCTATTTTCTAAAGAAAGATGTTTTCCATCATATACTTTTTTACTAATCATAATAACCTCATTTCCCTAGAAACACTTACTAACTTAATTATACTAGGAAGAATTAAATCTTACAATATCTTAATGTAAATCTTATTTATATGATTTTATATATTAAGTAGAAGTTACTTTTTCAATTGACGAAAGAAAAAATAATACAAAATATAAAGAAAAATAATTGACAAAGAAATTGCACTAATATATAATATGCATATACATAGTATGGGTAAACATATAAGAGTATAAAAAAGAAGAAAATGCAAAAACTAAAGTAAAATGGGAGGAAAAACAATGGATGAAAAAGTAAAAAAACAAACAGGTATAACATTAATAGCGTTGATTATAACAATAATTGTTTTATTGATATTAGTAGGAGTAACAATAGCAACACTAACAGGAGAAAATGGAATATTAACAAGAGCAAATGATAGTAAAAAGCAAACAGAAATTGCATCAGTAAAAGAACAAGCGCAATTAGATATTGCTAATTGGATAGCAGAAAGATTAGAGAATGGAGAAGATACAACATTAGATGATGCAACAATAAAAAATATTATAGAAACTGCAAATGCAAGTAATACAGATAAATATTATAAAGAATTGCAAAGTGATAAAATAATAACACAAAATGGATATGAAATATTATATTCAGAATTCTATCAAAATGAAGAAAATGAATTAGAAATAGGGGATTATGTAAATTATAATGTATCATATACAGATATGTATTCAAGATATAATTTTACTGCATCAGATGGCTGGAGAATATTAGATTTAAATGGAATAGATGACGATGGTACATCGGTAATAAAAATTATATCAACAGGAATACCTGTAAAAGTTAACTATGATAGTAATTCTATACTATCTTCAACATGGAGTGGTAATTCAACTCAGCGAATAAATTATGCAACAAAATTTTATTCTTCAAATTCAAATGATAATGAGAATATGTATGCAGCATCAGGTTTATATTATAATTTTCAGAGTATAAATTTTACAAATACAACAGCTCCAACTAAAAATAATGGAGGATTTTTAAATATAAATAATAATACTGATAATACAACTGGTAATATTTTCTTGTCAGGAAGTGCTACTTCTGTACATGCATTAACAGGTGAAGAAGTAAATAAAGCAAGAAATAAAAAAATAGAAAATGATAGCGAGTTTGAATTAGTTGATAATGGAAATGAAAGTAGTTTTTCTACACAAATAACTATGGAAAATGATCCAGCGACAGGATTATTTTACTTAAGAAATTTAAATAAATTTAACTATAGTACTGATGCATTACCATATTATTGGTTAGCTTCTCCCGTGTTTGAAGGTAAACTTAGTATGTGGATGATTAACTATGAAGGGGCTATGTCAGGGGGAAGCCAAAACACAAGTGGAGTACGTGTTGTTGTGTCTATTCCAAAATCTCAATTTAAATTGACAAAAGTTATACCATAATAATAAAAAGTAAGTTGAAAACAACATAAAAATAATTGTTAACTAAGAATTTTATAATATATTAGACGGCTTATATTTTGTTAAGAATAGAATTAATTAAATTAAAAAATACTAAACTAGTACTAAATGCTGGCGCATGGTCATAATGAAAAACCGTTAGCATACAAAACCAAAAAATAAGAATAATAAATAAGTATCCTCTAACAAAAAACTTTAAAATAATAGAATATAAAAATTATGAATAAATAGATAAAAATGCAGAAGTACTTGAAAATAAAGGAAATCTCCTTTAAAATGTATTATGTGAATTATCACAAAAAATATATTTTAGGAGGTTTTTTTGATATATGACAAACAAAAAATTAATTGAAAAATTGCAAGAAGACATGGAAATGAGAGGATTTTCGAATTACACAAAAGATAGTTATTTAAGAAAAGCAAAAGAAATTGTAGAATATTTTGGAAAACCAATGAGGCAAGTAACAACGAAAGAACTAAGATATTTTTTACTGAAATATTTACGAGGAGAAAAACAAATAGGCGAACGAAGTGTCAACTACTACAATAGTGTAATAAGATTCATCTATGATGTAGTATTAGATTATCCAATAAATCACAAGCAATTACCAAT
>CALXJY010000033.1 GCA_944388755.1 uncultured Clostridia bacterium
AAATTCGTCAACTGTCACTTTTTCTAATTTATTTACATAGTTTTCCATGTATTTTCCTTGTAATACTTCTTTTCCTTCTGCTATTTCTGTTGCTTCTTTAGCATTTTCAGCTTTTTGTATTATTCCATTATCTCCTGTTAAATTTGACACAGTAATTCCTGCTAAAATTAATAATATAATAATAATTATTATTAGTGAAATAAGTGTAATCCCTTTATTACTTTTCATTTTATCCTCCCCATGTTTTAATATTTAATATCTCTATTTAATAATATATATATTGACGTATAATGTCAATATATTATTTTTTCCAAATTTTTTTCACTAGTTAAATCTGTTGATATTCTAAGGTTTATCCCGTTAATTAAATTTCTATTACATTTTCGTTACAATCTTTTTGTTGTCAAAAAAATAATCTTATGATATCATATTATATGGAAAATTGGAAATACTATAAGTCAAGGAGGTAATATATATGGATTTTAAAGAATGGGATGGTTTTAGCTCAGGTGATTGGAAATCAGAAATTAATGTAAGAGATTTTATCCAACATAACTATTCTCCATATGAAGGAGATAGCAAATTCCTAACTAAACCAACAGAAAAAACACAAAAACTATGGAATGAAGTTTTAGACTTATATAAAAAAGAACATGATGCTCCTGGTGGGGTATTAGATATTGATACAAAAACAGTTTCTACAATTAACTCACATGATGCAGGATATATTGATAAAGATTTAGAACAAATAGTTGGTCTTCAAACAGATAAACCTTTAAAAAGAGCAATAATGCCATTTGGAGGTATTCGTATTGTAGAAAAATCATGTGAAGCATATGGAAGAAAAGTAGATGATGAAGTAGAAAAAATCTTTCATAATTATAGAAAAACTCATAATGATGGTGTCTTTGATGCTTATACACCTGATATTAGAGCTGCACGTTCAAGTCACTTAATTACTGGTCTTCCTGATGGATATGGACGTGGAAGGATAATTGGAGATTATAGAAGAGTTGCTCTTTATGGAGTAGATTATTTAATAGAATGCAAAAAACAAGATTTAGACATTTTAAATACAGATGAATTAACTGAAAATATAATACGTGAAAGAGAAGAAATAAATGAACAAATACGAGCATTAGATAGTTTAAAACAAATGGCTGAAAAATATGGTTATGATATATCTAAACCTGCTTCAAATAGTAAAGAAGCTGTACAGTGGTTATATTTTGGATATCTAGCAGCAATAAAAGACCAAAATGGTGCTGCTATGAGTTTGGGTAGAACTTCTACATTTTTAGATATTTATTTTGAAAGAGATTTAAAAAATGGCATTTTAACAGAAGAACAAGCACAAGAAATAATGGATCATTTTATCATGAAACTTAGACTTGTTCGTTTCTTGAGAACTCCAGAATATAACGAATTATTTAGTGGAGATCCTGTTTGGGTAACAGAAAGTATTGGTGGTATGGGTATAGATGGTAGAACTTTAGTTACTAAAAATTCTTACAGATTACTACATTCACTTGAAAATCTAGGACCTGCTCCTGAACCAAATTTAACTGTTTTATGGTCAACAAGATTACCTGAGAATTTCAAAAAATATGTTACAGGTCTATCTATAAAAACCTCGTCTATTCAGTACGAAAATGATGATTTAATGAGAATCACTCTTGGTGATGATTATGGAATAGCATGTTGTGTATCTCCAATGAAAATAGGTAAACAAATGCAGTTCTTTGGAGCTAGAGCTAATTTAGCTAAAACATTACTATATGCAATAAATGGTGGAAGAGATGAAAAAACTGGTAAACAAGTAACACCAAAATATGAACCAATTACATCTGAATACTTAGATTACGATGAAGTAATAGAAAAATTTGATACAATGATGGATTATGTTGCAAAAATTTATATAAAAGCATTAAATGCAATACATTATATGCATGATAAATACTCATATGAAGCAATTGAAATGGCTTTACATGATAAAGATATTATAAGAACTATGGCATGTGGAATTGCTGGATTATCTGTTGTTGCAGATTCTTTATCAGCTATTAAATATGCTAAAGTAAAAGTAATACGTGATGAAAATAATTTGGCTATAGATTATCAAGTTGAAGGAGACTTTCCTAAATTTGGGAATGATGATGACAGAGTAGATGAAATAGCAGTTAATATTGTAAAAAGATTTTTAACTAAATTAAAGAGACATCAGACTTATAGGAATTCTATACACACATTATCTATTTTAACAATTACATCAAATGTAGTTTATGGAAAAGCAACTGGAAACACTCCTGATGGTAGACGTGCTGGTGCACCATTCGGACCTGGTGCAAATCCTCTTCATGGTAGAGACACAAATGGCGCTCTAGCTGTTATGAATTCTATTGCAAAACTTCCATTTGAACAAGCTGAAGATGGTATCTCTTATACATTTTCTATAACACCAGGTACATTAGGTAAAACAGAAGATGAAAGAATCCAAAACTTAGTTACAATGTTAGATGGTTATTTTAGCCAAACAGGTCATCACATAAATGTAAATGTATTTGATAGGAAACTATTAGAAGACGCAATGGAACATCCTGAAAAATATCCACAATTAACGATTAGAGTTTCTGGATATGCTGTTCATTTTACAAAATTAACAAGAGAACAACAATTAGATGTAATTAATAGAACTATTCATGAAAAAATTTAGGAGGAACAAGAAACATTTTAATGGAAAAAAATAATTTAAAATATTATGCTAAAATACATTCAATTGAATCGTTTGGTACTGTAGATGGTCCTCGGTATACGTTTTGTATTGTTTCTACAAGGTTGCCATCTACAATGCAAATATTGCCATAATAGAGATACATGGGATTTAAATAATGGAATATATAAGTCTTTAGATGAAATATATGAAAAAATATTAAAATACAAAAACTACATTTGCCCAAATGGCGGTGTTACCGTAACTGGTGGAGAACCTTTACTACAAATACATTTTCTAATTGAATTATTTAAAAAATTAAAACATAATAATATCCACACTTGTATAGATACATCTGGAATGATTTCTTTAACAGATGATGTTAAAGAAGTATTAAATCTTACAGATTTAGTTCTTTTAGATATAAAACATATAGATAATGATAAATGCAAAGACTTAGTAGGTATTGGTAATAAATTAGAATTAGATTTTGCAAGATATTTAAGTAATAATAATATACCTGTATGGATTAGACAAGTTCTAGTTCCTGGATATACAGATAATGAACAAGATTTAATTAAACTTAAAAATTTTATTTCTAGTCTTAATAACGTAGAAAAAATTGAATTACTTCCATATCATGATATGGGAAAATATAAATGGAAAAAACTTAATTTAGAATATCCACTAGAAAATGTTCCACCTGCTAGTGATGAAGATATTAAAAGAGCTAAAAAAATTTTGGGAATATAAAATGAGGGATCAACTCCCTCATTTTATATTTTTTAAAACTTCTAAAATCTCATTTATACTCTCCTCAGGAGTTGATGCTCCTGCCATTACTCCTATTGTTTGATACTTTTTTATTTCTTCAATAGGTAACTCTGATTTATTCTGTATACATACAGAATTACCACAATATTTATTAGAAATTTCATATAACTTTTTTGTATTTGAACTATTTTTTCCGCCAATAATAATCATATATTGAACTTTTTTAGCAATTTGTTCAGTTTCTTTTTGCCTTAGTTCTGTAGTTTGACAAATAGTATTTTTTTCAACTAAATGTATATTTTTAGGTAATTCATTTCCTATTATTTCCCTCATAATAAAAAACTTTTCTAAACTAAAGGTAGTCTGTGTAATTAATAAGCATTTATCTATATTCAGTTTTTCAATAATATCAACTGACTTTAAAGCATCTTCTTCATTTTCTATAACTAATACATTTTCGCCACAAAAACTTAATGTTCCAATAATTTCAGGATGTTGTTTTGTTCCACATAATAATATAAAATACCCTTTATTTGCATATTCATATACAATATCATGTATTTGCAAAACCTTTGGACATGTATAATCTATTAATTTTATACCAGCTTGAACTGCTACTTCATAAACCTGTTTTGGAACACCATGTGCTCTAATTATAGTCTTACCTTTACTTTGAAAAATAGTATCTATAAATTTTAATCCTTTATTTTCCAAATCTTTTATGACTTCTCTATTATGAACAAGCTCTCCTAAGCAATAAACTGGTTCATCAGAGTCTTTTAGAATTTCTTTTGCACCCTCTATTGCTCTTTTTACTCCAAAACAAAATCCAATTGTTTTTCCAATTATTACATCCATTGTTACTCCCTTTTCTATATTACTATAGATTTATTTATTATCAACCATTTTTAATATTTCTTCTTTTAAGCAATTTACTATTTCATCTTGTTTTACTTTTTTTATAATTTTACCTTTTTTAAAAAGTAATCCTTCTTTTATTCCACCAGCTATTCCTATATCAGCTTCACGAGCTTCACCTGGTCCATTTACTGCACAGCCCATAACTGCCACAGTTATATTAGATTCTATATTCTGTAAAAAATCTTCCACTTGTTTTGCCATAGGTATTAAATCTATTTGAGTTCTTCCACATGTTGGGCATGCTATAAGTGTGGGAGATTTTTTATACAAGTTACAATCTTTTAAAATTTCCTTTGCCACTTTAATTTCCTTCACAGGATCATCTGAAAGAGAAACTCTAATTGTATCTCCAATTCCTTGTCTTAGTAAATATCCAAGTCCAATACTAGATTTAATAGTACCACTAAATTCTGTTCCAGCTTCTGTAATGCCTAAGTGTAAAGGACAATCAAATTCTTTTGATGCCTCTAAATAACTGTCTATACATAAATCTAAATTAGAAGCTTTTAGTGAAATTGCATAATCTTTAAAATTCAACTCTTCTAAAATATCTACATGTCTTTTAGCACTCTCAACCATAGCCTTAGCTGCTGGTTTACCATATTTTTCTAATAAATCTTTTTCAAGAGAACCTGCATTTACCCCAATTCTAATTGGAACATTTTTTTCCTTACATTTATTAACAACTAACTCCACTCGGTCTCTTGAACCAATATTTCCCGGATTGATACGCACTTTATCAACACCTGAGTTTATAGCCTCTAAAGCAATTCTATAGTCAAAATGTATATCTGCAACAATTGGAATATGTATTTTTTCCTTTATGCTTTTTATAGCTTTTGCATCATCTATATCTAAACATGCCACCCTTATAATTTCACAACCCGCATTTTCAAGTTCTAAAATTTGTTTAACTGTTAAATCAACATCTTTAGTTTTGGTATTACACATAGATTGTATAACAACTTTATTTTGTCCACCAATTTGTACATTTCCTACCATTATTTTTCTTGTATTTGATCTTTCCATAATTATTTCCAACTCTCTTTTAATTTAAAAACACAACACAAGAACAAATTGGAAAGCCTTAAAATTTGCAATAATTTTAACTTTTCTATTTGGCTTTCCGTTAATTTGTTCTGCGCCAAATTTATGAAATAAATTTATGTGCAACGTGTTTTATCTATTAGAAAAGTCAGCATGTCTTTCCTAATAGGTAAACAAATAATTGATTAGTATTAAATAGGATTTATTACTTTACATTCCTAATAATTTTAGTTCTACATTTTCCATCTTATATTTTCCATTTACTAGTTTAAACTCAACTAAAGTATCTTCTAGACTGTCTTGATTCTGACGTAAGTCTGTTGTAAAATATAGTTTGATTTGAGGTATGTCTACTTGATTTTTTATTATTTCCTTAAATGTTTCTGCCATATGTTTTTCATCCTCACACACAAATATTAATTGTGGCAATGAACTAAATCCTGAATCCCCCATTACAAAATTAGCATAAAAATCTTGATATAATCTCATTTTATCTACTAATTTCTTTTTCCAATCATCTTCTCTTCTAATAACTTCAAATAAAAATTGAATTGACTTTCCATTTTTTGTTAGTTTTACACATCCTCCTGTAGCTTTAAATAATTTTCCTGCTGATTTAGCTGTAATAGCTGGTTTTACTATAAAATCATCAAATGCTTTAACTTTACGTAAGTATGCTATCAGTGTTTGATTTCCAGCAAGTCTCTTCTTAATCATAGGTACAGGTTTAGTATTATCAGATGGTTGCCATTTACATTCAATTTCTTTTGAATTAAGCAAATATTTCCCCATTTTTTCCAAACAATATATTCTATAAATTCCTTTTCCTTCATCTGATGTAAAATAATATCTAGTCAAAATTTTAGATTTTACTAGAGCCTCTAATTTATTATTTAATTTATCCTGTGATTTAGGATCAATTCCTTTTATCTCTAGCATTTGATATAACTGTCTTGATGTTATAAATTCAAATTGGTTTACTAATTCTAATATAGCAAAATGTATATCTGTAATATGTCCTATATTTATCTTATGTACAATTTGATTCATAGACACATATCCATCTTTGCCATCAAATGTCTTAATTTCTCCTTCCCTAATTGCAAATGGTGATACTTGTGCTTTAATTTGGTTATCTTCAACCATTTTAATTCCCCCTTAATATAGAATTCTCTATGTATTAAATAATAAATAATTTAACTTTTCTTTTGTTAAAATCAATTTTTTTGATATATACATCAATCTTTTGACCATATTTTAAACCTGGCTTATATTCTGCCATTCCGACTAAATTAGGAGATAACTCAATAAAAATTCCATTTTTATTTTTTTCTGTTTCTCTTACAATACCAGTTACTTTTTCTCCTGTTTTTAGTTTTTGAGCATTTTCTTCCCATGTACCATAGTTTTCTTTATATGATAATGAAATTTTACCAGTTTCTTTGTCTATATATTTTACCACAACATTTACTTTTTGTCCAATTTTTAACCTTTCTGCAGGAGTTTTTATTCTTGCAACAGATAAATCTTCTATATATACCAAGCCAACTACTCCTCCACCAATCTCGATAAATGCTCCATATGGTGTAATATTTTTTACTATACCATTTACTCTATCACCTATTTTTAAATTCTCTTTAATATCTGACATAGCCTCTTGTTGTACTAATTTCCTTGATAGAATTGGCACATTATTTTGATTAAAACCTTTTATTTTAAATTGTACAAACTTGTGTACCTTTCCTGTACATAGATTCTGTTTAGGTAAACCATCACTTCCTAAATTGATTGCCTCAACTTCTTCTCTCGGCATTATTCCAACAACTTGATTTCCAAGATTAATATATAAGTTATAATTTTCATCACATTGTTGAACTACTCCCTGATAAATTTCACTATTTTTATCAACATCATCTATATTAATATTTGATGTTTTATCATTCCATCCTTCAGGCAAAAAATTAAATGTATTCATTTGTATTCTCCTTTTTTCTTATGTTCAATTTCTTATATTATATACTTTCAAGAATTAAAATGCAATGTTTTTATTTAATTAATATTAATATATTTCCATTTTCCAAGTGGTAAATCTTTAACATCATAATTACCTATTTTACTTCTGTGTAGGGCTAATACTTTTTTTCCTATTGCATCACACATTTTTCTAATTTGTCTGTTTTTCCCTTCATGTATTATAATTTGTATTCTAGATATATTTTTTTCCTTATCAATTTTTAAAATTTTAACTTTTGCAGGTCTTGTAATATATCCTCCAATATCTACCCCATCTCTCAATTTTTGTACTTCATCTTTTTCTATAATTCCTTTTAAAGTTACATTATATGTCTTTTCTATCTCATGTTTAGGATGTGTCCATTTATATACAAAATCACCATCATTTGTTAGAATAATAGCACCTGATGTATACATATCTAGTCTTCCTACTGGTACAATTCTTTCTTTTACTTTTACTAAATCTAAAACAGAATCTCTATTAAACTGGTCTTTTACTGTTGTTACATATCCAATAGGTTTATTTAATAAAATATATACATATTTTTCTTTATTATTAATTTGTTTGTTTTCGTATAATACAATGTCTTTTTCTGGATTTATCTTTGTTCCGAGTTCTGTGACCACTTTCCCATTAACTTGTATCTTTCCCTGTAAAATTAAATCTTCTGCTTTTCTTCTTGATGTTATACCAGCATTTGCTATGTATTTTTGTAATCTAATTTCATCCATATATGTTTCTCCTTCTTTTACTCTCAAAGTTCGGCTATAATTTTTTTGAAATAATCAGGCAATTCTGCTTGTATATCCATTTGTTTTCCTGTTATTGGATGTTTAAACTTCAAATTTTGGGCATGTAAACATTGCCCTTTAATTCCCCATTTATTTTTTCCATTAGAATATACATCATCACCTATTACAGGATGTCCTATATATGACAAATGAACTCTAATTTGGTGTGTCCTACCAGTTTCTATTTTTACTTCTAGTAGAGTGCAATCATTTTCATATGATCTTTTTAATACTTTAAAATGCGTAATTGCCTCTTTTCCATTTCTTGCAACTGCCATCTTTTTTCTATCTGATGTGCTACGTGCAATTGGAATATTGATTGTTGCCTCATTTTCCTTTATAATGCCTCTTACAAGTGCAATATATGTTTTTTCTATTTCATGATTTTTTAACATATCTGTTAATTTAATATGTGCTACATCATTTTTAGCTATTATGATTGCCCCTGATGTATTTTTATCTAATCTGTGTACTATTCCTGGTCTAATTTTACCTCCAATTCCTGATAATGAATCTTTGCAAATTGCCATAACAGCATTTACAAGTGTACCGTCAGGGTTGCCATTTGCTGGATGTACAACCATTCCTTTAGGCTTATTTACGACTAAAATATCATTATCTTCATATAAAACTTTAATTGGTATATCTTGTGCCTTTATAGATATTTCTGTTGGTTCTTCATTCTCCACCATAATTACGTCATTTAGCTGTATCTTATATGAAGGTTTAACTATTTTTTTATTTACATATATCTTTTCATTTTCTAACAATCTCTTAATTGCTACTCTTGACATCTCCAATTTTTTTGAAAGATAAGCATCTATTCTAATATTTTCTTCATTTTCTACTACAATTTCCTGTATTTTATTTTCTATCATTAAATTCCTCCAAAACTATTATGCATTTAATCTTTGCCATATTGTAAAATGATCATCTTCATACAATTTTTCATAATTTTGATCATGGGATTTTTTAATAATCATATTCATTTTTGAATTTTTATATGTGATTACATGTGTTACTCCATATTTTTCAAAAACGTCTTCATAATATTGAGCAATACTAGAAACATCAATAAAATCACTAAAAATATCATCTTCTAATCCATTAAATTGTGAATCATAAACATCTGCCCTTGAATCTATAAATACTGGTATTCCTCTATATAACATATAACTACCATAGTTATATTCATTATAAAATTTAGCTTTTCCTATATCAATATTTGCTAAAATAAAGTCACATGCTTCTACTGGATATGAGCTTTTACTCACAAATTTATCATTCATTTTTGGTTTATACAAATTATAACTAATATAACATACTAGGACAATAATAAATGTAGCTGGTATTAATTTTGTAACATTATCTACCCATTTCCTTGTGTTTATATTATATTCTTTTAACATATTAAGAATTAATCTAGTTAAAATTATTGTTCCTACAATTGTAAACATTGTTATTTGTCTTCTTGTTAATAACATTAAATAACATAATCCACATATAAAAAACAAATCACTTAAACGTATTTTTGTTTTTGTAAATATTAAGATTGATAAAAATAATACTAACATACACATTGCTTCTATATTATCTGTCAATGTCATTGGCAAATGCTCATTTATATTTTGTGTTGTGTTCCCCATCATAGTTTTATATAAATATGTATATGGTGTATCCCCAATAGGAGTTAGTAATCCCGTAAAAATACATATTATCATTATCACAATTAAAAGTTTTACATTTTTATTATTTCTTATTTTTATTTTATATGGCTCATTATTACTTCTTTTGATTTTTATCTTTGAATTTTGTTTTATTCTTTCATCTAGCTTTTTCTTTAATTTTTCTAGTTTTTCTTCATCAATTTTTTTGCCTTCAATTCTCATTTTTTCTAGTATAGCTATCTTGTTTTTTAAATAAAATATTTTTATTTTGCCATATATAATAAAATCAATTAGATTCGCAATAAAATATTCTCCTATATATGGTAAAAATAGTACAAAATAAAATGGAAATACCGCTGAGTGTAAGTTTGCAATAGCTATTGGTATTATTATCAATGGTATTGCATATCTTATTTTTCTTGTTTCTAAAAATTTCTCTATAAAAAATACTGTCCATACAAACAATATAAAAGTTACTAGTTGAGCTCTTGCTGCAACATATGGGCTTAAAACATACATTGCCCCAATAGTTACTACAAAAGATATAAGTCTACTTTTTGTTAGTTTTTCTGTTACTAAAAATAACGAAATACCTAAAACACATGATAAAATACAGGTTGCAACATATATACCATTCCAACCAAATACAGAATATATTAAATATGAAATTAAATCATACAACCAATGTGGATATGTATATATAAGATTTTCATGCCATGAAAATGGCTCTTTCATATCTACTCCATAGTTTTTTATATGTTCCCCTACTTTTATTGTATAATATGTGTCATTTTGCATTGTAACAGGTGTTATGGCAAAACAAAATATAGCAATTAAAATAATTGCCATTATAAATAATTTAGTTTCTGATTTAAGTTTTAAAATCTTCTTCATTACTACTCCAACCCTTCTCGCATAACTGTATAGATTATAGCAAAAAAAAGATAATTATGCAAGAAATGGATAAAAAAACTTAGATTCACTTTATAAATCTAAGTTTTTTGTATAATATCTATTTAGACTGCTTCTTGATTTTCTTCTATAATTTTATTGTCTTCTTCTTTTTCAGTATTTGCCTCTTCAACAACTTCCAAACTTCCAATAGAAACCTCATATGCTATTTTTGTTTCTACTCTTCCATCATCATATTTTTTCTCATATTCTCTTGATTGAACTCTACCTACTACTTTAACTTTAGTTCCAACCTCTAGTGTTTGAGAAAATCTTGCATTTCTTCCCCATGCAATACTAGGTATATAATCTGATTTGTTATATGCTCTATTTACAGCTAAAAGTAAATCTGCAATTTCTCTTCCAAATGGTGTTTGTCTATAAATAGGTTTTTTGCAAATATAACCGATTAAAACAACCTCATTTGTTACCCCGTCTTTTTTTACGAATTCGCTGTCCTCTTCTTCATCTTTTAATTCAACAATGTCTTTTGCAAATACAGTTAATATCAATTTATTCTTTTCATTTTCATAACTATTGTATGATCTGAATTGACCTTTTACAAGTAATTTATTTCCTTCTTTTAACATGTCATCATTAATTAGCCTTTCTGAAACAGTTATTGGTATAATATCTGCATTTCCACTTAGACGAGCAATACTTAATTTAAAAATATAAAATCTTTCTCCATAAATCTCATGACTAAATTCTTTATCTCCTGTAACTTTTCCAACTAATGTTAAATAGTTGCTTTCTAAATAATTTGTATCCAATTTTTTTCCTCCCTATTATTATATTTTTCAATTGTATAATTATCCCCATGTGTCTTTACTTTAACCATTATACAACATTTTTTTGGTTTTGTCTACATAAAAAGTTAAATTTGTTAAATTTTTGATAAATTTACCTAATATTCAACATTTTTACAGTACAATATTTCAATAATAAATATCAACATATAGCTATATATATCTAAATCTTTATTTACCTCTATCTTTTTTTCTGAAATCTCATATAATTTTCCATATTTATTTAGTATTTCTCTTTGTAATGCAATCATAATTGAATCATCTTGAATACTTGATGCTGTTACAGTACATTTATGATTTAACCCATATGTTATAACATTTATCTTATTACTATTTAAAATATCTAATTTAGTATTTTTATCACTATTTATAATTAAATACTTTAAATTTTTTAAAATTTTTTCTAATGCACATATATTTTTTAGATTTAGTATTTGCTCATGGATAATGAAACAATCAAATTTTACATTTTGCAAATTAGATATATTGCTATCCTGAACAAATATAAGTTCAATATCTTTATTATTGTTACAAATATTTTCCTTTATTGCTTTAAAATCTTTTTCATAACACATAATACCAATAAAAACCATAAACAAAACCCCATTCTAATATATATTATTTACATATATGGAAGATTTATGCATAATTATTTTGATTTCTGAACTCCATTTATATCAATTATATAATTTTCATGATATATTAAATCAGATACAGTAACTATTTCATATCCTTTTTTATGAATATTTTCAATGAGTAATCCTAAAGAATCTGCTGTATGTTCTGTTCCATTATGCATTAATATAATATCTCCTGATGTCAATTTATTTTCAATTCTATCCCACATCTGCTGTCCTGTTAAATTGGTATAATCTAAAGTATCTAAGCTCCACTGAATTGGTATATATCCACTATCATTTGCTGATTTTATTACATTATCATTATATTCTCCATATGGCGGTCTATACAGTTTAACTTCTGCTCCTGTAATATTATTTATAATGTCTACACTTTCTTTTATTTCTTCTACATTTTCTTCATAACTTAAATTGTTTACATGTGGATGTGTATTAGAATGTGATGCTATTTCATGTCCCGCTTCTTTTATTTTCTTTGCAGATTCAGGATATTTTTTTACCCAATCTCCTACCATAAAAAATGTTACTTTACAATTATTTTTTTCTAATGTTTGCAAAATCGAATCTATATCTGTATCATTCCAGGCACAATTTCTTTTGTGATAGATTCTTATTTAATAAAAACTATCCTAACTTTTGTTTTTACTTTAGCTTGGATAGTTTTCATTTTATAATTCAATTCTACCTAATAGAAAATCTATTGCACTTATTTGTTTTATTCCATTATAATTGTTTGTATCATAATCTAATGTTATTATATATTTTTTATAATGATTAGATATTGTTTCTAATGATTTTAGTTCTCTTTGTAATGTTTGTTCTTCTCTAACAGATAATGCTACTTGTATATATATATATTCATCTTCTGTTTCAACCACAAAATCTACCTCTGTATCATCATTTTTCCCTATATATACTCTATATCCTTTTCTTTTCAATTCCAAAAATATTATATTTTCTAATATATGTCCTAAATCTTTATTGTTATTTCTTCCAAGTAAATATGTCCTTAAACCTAAATCTGATAAATAATATTTTTCTTGTGTCTTTAGGAGTTGTTTTCCTTTTATGTCAAATCTATTTACTTTATATAATATATAACTTTCTAATAAGCTATTTACATATTCTTCAACTGTGTGGACAGAATTTTTTCTACCATTAGATGCCAAAGTATCACTTATCTTTTTAGTTGAAATATTAGAACCGATGCTATCAAATAAAAATCTACATATACTTTCAAGCATCATAATATCATTTACTTTTTTTCTATTTATAACATCTTTTACAATCACTGTATTATAAATACTATCTAAATAATCCAGTTTCTCCTTAGAATTTTCTAAGTTTATAAGATATGGAAAGCCTCCATACATACTATATTCATTATATTTTTTTAACTCATTATCCTCGCCATAATAACTCAAATATTCTTTAAAAGACAATGGTAATACATGTATCTGAATGTATCTTCCAGTCAAATATGTTGCAAGTTCTCCTGACAACATATATGAATTTGAGCCTGTTATATATATATCTAAATAATCTCTTAGTAATAAACTATCTATACATTTTTGGAACTCTTTTACATTCTGTATTTCATCTAAAAAAATATAATTCATAAATTTTTTATTTGCTTTTTCTATAATATAGTCATGCAATTTTTGAAAGTCCAACAATTCTCTATTATCATTATCTTCAAAATTAATTGATATAATATTTTTTTCTAGTACTCCACTATCAATTAATTCTTTTTTAAATTCATATAGAATGGTTGACTTTCCTGAACGCCTTATTCCTGTTATTACTTTTATTATTTGTTTGTCTTTATACAAATTTAGTTTATCCATATATTCTTTACGATATATTATTTTTTCCTTCATTTTCATCACCTAAATATATATTAACTCTTTTTTTATGTTTTGTCAAGTTTTTGCTTGTTTAAGCAAAAACTTTTACGAAATTAAATGTTTTTGCTGTATATTTTTATAAAGTAAACTTATAATTAATTTTTATATTATCCTTGTCCATTATTTCAATATTATCTATTAAATTTAAAATTATATTTCTATCTATGTTTTCAAAACTTACAATTTCTTTTATGTATTTTATTAATTCTTTTTCTTTTGTATTTTTATAGTCTTGTAATTTTAGATTTAAATTTTCTGTTTTTTGTATTAACTCTTCTTGCTCTTTTTTATAACTTTCTGAATATGTAACAAATTCTTTTATATCTATTATTCCGTTTACTCTATCTTCATAAGCTGTTTTTAGTATTTTGTTAATTTCATTAATCCTTTTTTTATTATCTGTAATTTTTTTTTCTATCTTCTTTTTTTCTATATTTATACTGCTTTTATCAATAGAGTTTATCAACTTTTCCTTATCTATTCTTTCATTCAAATTTTTTCTTAAATCTTCTACTACAAATTTATTCAAAATACTTTCTCTTATTGCTCTTCTTGTGCAATAATCTTTTCCATATCTATTATACATGCTACAAATTGCAACCATATCATCTTTTAATCCACTTTGTTTCTGAAATGTATATTTATTATGACATATTGGACAATATAACAAACCTGCTAATAGGTGTTCTGCATTTTCTTTTCTATGTATATTATGTGCTTTTCTCTTTAAAATATCTTGTGCTAATTCAAATGTTTTTTTATCAATTATTGCTTCATGAGCATTTTCCTTTATTAAATATTCTGATTTTGGAAGTAGCCTATATTTTTTTACTTTATAACTTATCATCTCACCTTTATGTTGTATTAAATCTCCTGTATATACTTTATTTGTTAATATAGATTTTATTGTATTGTGTCCCCATAAATTAGCAATTGCTTTGCAATGATATCTTGAGTTTCTTTGTTTATATACAGATGGGCAATCTATTTTTCTTTCATTTAATCTATGTGCTATATATGCTAAACCATTTCCATTTATATATTCATTAAATATATATTTAACTACCTCTGCTGCCTCCTGATCTACAATTAGTTTAGTAATATCATTTGGATGCTTTTTATATCCATATGGTGCAAATGCTCCAATAAATTCTCCCTTTTCTGCTTTTGTTCTTTTTACAGTTCTTACTTTTTTAGAAATATCTTTTGCATACATATCATTTACTACTGCTAAAAATGGTCCAATATCGTTATTATTTGTCTTTGAAAATGTATCTACTCCATCATTTACTGCAATATACCTAATATTTTTTGCAGGAAAATAGTTTTCTGTGTAATATCCAACTTGTATATAATCTCTTCCTAAACGTGATAAATCTTTTGTTATCACTAAATCTATTTTTCCTGCATTTACATCGTTTATTAATCTTATAAAATCTGGTCTATTAAAATTTGTACCTGTATATCCATCATCTGTATATATATCTACTAAAAACCAGTTAGAATGTTTTGAAATATATTCGCTCAAGAAAATCTTTTGATTTTTTATACTTTCTGATTCA
The DNA here is from genome assembly GCA_944388755.1 of uncultured Clostridia bacterium. GTDB lineage: Bacteria > Bacillota > Clostridia > TANB77 > CAG-508 > CAG-269. Next base: position 15,792 of record CALXJY010000033.1, read on the forward strand.
GTTTTTGAATCATCATCTCTTGATAATCTTAAGTACATTCCGTACTTTGTAAGTTTTACTTTCAATTATTCTTGTTTCCATATTGATAATTTTTCTCCTTCCTCATAGTACATCGAATTTGGAAGAGAATTGTTATTTGACTAGGCAAACAAATTTTAAATTTATGAGACGTGCTTTTTGCACGTTGATTAAATTTAAAATGCAGTTTAACAACGTCAAATGGCAATTATTTTTCAAATTATTACTATGTTTATATTATGAAAACAAGTTATTTAGGATTTTGTGTTTTGAATTCTAACTCTTCAATCTCTTTATTGCAAGTCTTTTCTTGTAAATATATTGGAAGTAATATTTCCATTAGTTCTTGCAATGTTTTTCCTTCGTTTGAATAACTTCTTACTACATTCATGTCCACCTCTTTCTTTTTAAATGTATATGTCAAAACATATAATTTATTACTTAAACAAATCTAGCTTTGCTAACCCACTTTAATATTTTCTTCTATTTGCTTACATTAAACTATGGTTTAGCAAAAGCATATAAGATTTGTTGTTGCAAAAAATTCTATAGCAATTTTTCTGTGCAATATTCTTTTTAAAGAGGGTGTCCTAAAATAGAAACCCTCTTTATATGATTATTACATAGAGATTTTTTGTCAATAGTTTTTATTGATTAACTTTTAAAATTCTATCAAAAAATTCAGCCATTCTCTCCTTTTTTATCTTCTGCACTCTCTTCATCAGAAATTTTAAGTTTTCTATCTAATAATTGTTCTTCTTCATGTATAAATAATATTTTATTATCCGACTATTAATTTAGCATTTTATAACATATAGTCATTTAATATCCTCTCTAAAAAATTCCATGGTCCGGTTTTCTCTGTTAATCCTTCGTAATTATTATTTATACTTTCTAATATTTCTCTTTTAGTAAAATATTTTACTTCTGAAACTTCTTCCTTTTGTAAATCTATCTTTTCTATAT